>CAZTNJ010000094.1:0-11117 GCA_964614835.1 uncultured Ignavibacteria bacterium
TCCAGAGGTAGAATTTACCCTCAACTCCCTCACTTTCCGCGTCTTCTGCTGAAATTAAACCCCATTCATGGTGGTAAAAACCCCGGTTCAGTAACACGTGGAATACCCGTAGAAATCGGCCTAAAATCGTTATCAGAAACTCCCAAAACATTTCTGACGCCATCTGATACGCGACCATTGGCCGAAATCAATAACGAGGCCTCTTTCATCAAGTCATTACCATCGACGGGGTATCGAAAACCGACAGCTCCCGATTGGGGATTTACCGAATTCGGACCTAACCCAAACTGACCGAAATTCGAAAAGCTGAACTGAAGATAATCCGTCGCGATAGTAGCAACCGCCGGATCGGCGTTGCCATCAACGATAATTGAATAATGGTATCTTTGACTAAAACCGCCTGATAAGAATTCTATCGTTAACGGAATCAGCGTACCGGGAATTAAATCATCATTTAACCGGATTCTTAGACTATTGTTGGATAAGGTATCAAGATGACCGACATTCATAAAAGTATATTCGCCGGTTATTTGGTCAATTCCGGAAGGAATGTTTACCAATCTTATGGTCAGGTTACCGTCTCCGCCGATATTTTCGATATCTAACGCCAGGCAGATAGTTTCGCCAGGTTGAGCAAGATTGTCGCCGCGGCCGCTAATCGTAATTGATTGCAAATTAATAAACGGATGATTTGGCGGCGGCAAATGGCGAAGCGAGTTAACTATATTAAGCATCCCATGGCCATAGCTGTTGTCCTCGCCGACAGGTCCCAAATCGATTGCGCCTTCTATTAAGGCTTGCTTGATTTGGTCAACGGTGGCATCCGGGTTATATTGACGAATCAAAGCCACCGCGCCGGCGACATGCGGCGTAGCCATCGAAGTCCCAGACATGGAGCGATAACTCCCACTAGTATTGCAGGACCTGACCGATACGCCCGGAGCAACTATTTCTGGTTTTATGGTACTCATATCGCAACCGGAGGGGCCGCGCGATGAGAACGAAGCGATTTCCAGATTAAGGCCGTTTATCGCGCCAACCGCGAATGAATTGAATTGTGAGGAAATTCTATCGGATGGCGTTCTAATTGAGCCAGCGGCCGGCCCTTCGTTGCCTGCCGCGAACAGACATACGATTCCTAAAGCTTCCAGATTATCGATCGCATCCCAGAAAGTATTATCGCAAGGGCCGAAAAAGCCGGTTGGAACTCCCCATGAATTATTAACGACATCCGGCATATCATCGGAAGTGGCCGGATTGCTATCGGGATCGGCAGCCCATTGAAAAGCAGAAAGGATATCGGCTATAGTACGTTGCACGCCGGCGCCTCTATCAACTACCGCGGCGGCTATCCATTGAGCGCCGAACGCCACGCCGACAGTATCGCCTTCAGCCTGGCCAACCATCGTCCCCATGGTATGAGTGCCGTGGCCATTGACATCATCAGGATATATTGTATTAGTGAATGGGTCAAACCAGCAAGCGGAGGTTGTTCCACCGTTATTGCCGCGCCATTTATTCATCAGAGCCGGATGAGTCCCTTTGACCCCAGTGTCGAAGTTACATACTAATCTACCTTCGCCCGTCAAACCCATCGCCCAAGCTTGATGCGCCCCGATAACATCAAGACCTGGTTCGGCCCCTACCTGGCTATCGGTGGCCAGACTTGAATCTACCGGCGTTACCAGCATCAACGGAACGTTTTCAATAACCGATTCGACTTCCGGACGAGCGGCCAAATCTCTAATTATATTGGCCGGTCCCTTAACATAAACGAAATTTGAAATCCAGAAGCTTTTATATTCGGTAATACCCTCGCCATTAATCTGGGCGATTAGTTCGCTCTGGCAGCTTGACGCGTCATTTTTTAGCCCATCAATAATATATCTATGTTTAACCAGTGGCGAGACGGTCTTGGCGGCGACCGAAGCATTGAAACTACCCCCGGTTAGGGGTCTTATTTTCAGCAAAACCGCGATTTCGGAGTTTGCCTGGTTCAGAAATGCGGGAATTTCGGCCGGTTGAGTAAAACTAAAACCGGTTAATATCACCAAGGTTATTTGTAGGAGTTTATTCATCTTATCTGGCTCTAACGCAAAGCATAGGCCACAAATATTTTAGTTTTATGCTCAGCTTATCTTCTATCTATAACATTATCTTTCAATTGGTTACAAGCACAATTAAAAGAATCTGGGAATTATGAAAGATAAATCAGCATGCCCCATATGCAGACGTTTGCGCAGTATTGACAAAGCATTAAAAAAGCCCCTCGAGTAACTCGAGAGGCTTTGAATGTAGCTCTAATCGACAATTCTATTTAAGCATCAACATACGGCCAACATCCGTTTGGCCGGCGGCGGTTAGCTTATAGAAGTATACGCCCGAACCCACGTGGTTTCCACGTGAATCACTGCCATTCCAGTTAGTCTTAAAAAGACCGGCATCAACAGAGCCTTCAAATATGGTATTGATCAATTGACCAGCCACGTTGAAAACTTCAACTTTGATATTACCGGCATATGGAGCATACACCTGGATTTCTGTTGAGGGGTTAAATGGATTCGGATAATTCCCGAGCAATTCGAACTTCGCCGGCAAGATTCCGTCCGGCCCGACATCATAAATGCCCGATTCGGTATTGATGACGGTTCTTATAATCCAATCGCCATCAGTAACCGTATTCCAGCCGGAGGTCGTGCTGTACCAGTAGGACCGCATAGCAGTACTCATAGTATCTTCGGCGACCGCCGGATCATCCGGTGAATCTGGCAACCAGTGCACTACCGCAAAGAAACTGCCGCTATTAATAACTGGCCCGTTTGGATAGGTGGCAATCGCCCAACCGTGAGGCTCGGCAGATGTCTCTACCGCTTCGCCGCCCGAAAGCACATTGCCGGGAGCGCCCGCGGAAACGCCATTAATGGTAAAATTCATGGGGCTTACGCCATTGAGCATGGCCCTGACCAAAGTTACTCTCGCCGGATAAAAAGTAGGAGTCATGCGAATGGCAAAGGCATTGTCGTTATATCCGGTGTCGACAATCCAGTATGAATCAGCGGTACCGTCATCATATGCCAATTCGCGGCCTCTCACGATAGTCATAGTATATGGCGAGGATGAACCACCCGTCGGATAGACCGAACGATTATGATTTAATGAATTATCAGTTGCGCTGATATAGTATCGCACAATTGCGCCTTCGGACTGATTCGGAATTAATCCCTGCCATGAATTCCCCGACGGATTGGTCATGGCCACTGAATCATATGTGGCGCCATCGAGAGAATAATGCACATAGCCACCCTGTATTCCGGAAGCATCCGTAATAGTGGCAGTAATTGGGTGATCGCCTTCAAGAGTGAAACCCATGATTCTCCAGGGTGATACTATAACCGGAGGAACCATATCCGCGCCGTAATAGCGAACATAAGCGCGAATGTTCAAATCGATAGTAATCGCTTGCCAGGTGGCATCAGTCGGCCTTTTAAACTTAGAACGATTTGTGGTCGTGGGAGTACTATCGGCAGTCGCATACGGCGGAGGTACTCTTGTATACTCTATTCCAATATGGAAGTCGGTCGAGCCCATGTCGAGTCTGGGGCTGATATTAATTTGCTGCCAGGATAAAGTCCCATTCAGCGTTACGGTCTGGGGAGTTCGCAGGTCGTGGCCAGGTATTCCGCCGCTATCGCTCCAAACATGAATAAGAGCGCTTCCGGCGCCATTATATGAGCAGACCTTGATATAACTCAATGTGCAAGCCTGAAGCGGGGTAAATCTTGTGGCAAATTTGGTGCCGACAGTCGTATACGACGGGAAATAGCGTCCCGGACCATCATCGTAAGCGATCTCGTCCTCTTCGGTATCGTATGGCAACACTATCTCGGTGTTCTGATTTGTCGAGATTGCCCGATGTTTAATCGGCGAAATGTTTTGAGCGCCAGCGAGAACCGCAAGCGTCAATAACATCACCGCGCAAAACATAAGCTTTTTTGTCATTTGGTCTCCATTCTTTTTGTTTAGTGTTCTTTTTATCTCAGTTACAATAATTAACCTACATTTTAAAACTACCTTAAATCATATTTTAATTATCGGAATTTGTCCATAAATGTTTCGCGTTTTTCTTATAATTATATCCACCCTCCAAATAGCGGCTTCCCAAAGATTGTCCGTAAATCAGGATATCTACTCGCTTCTTTTTTTTGCTCTGGCAATCACACCCTTTGCCATCGCAAATCCATATATTAAAATAAGACTAAGGCCATTTCGAGTCAACAGTTTTCACTTATTTTTTTATCCTTTAACCACTTTAATTATACAAATTAGATTTATGGAAATTCCCCAAAAAGAAAGGCCCCGCCTATAAAACGGAGCCTTTCTGAAAATATCGCGCTTTCGATTATTTCAACAATACCATTTTCATGGTACGAGAGTGGTTGTTTGCTTGAAGCTTGTAGAAATAAACGCCAGAAGCGGTTTTCTGACCATCATCCGTTGTGCCATCCCACAATATTGTGTGATGACCAGGATTCAACGAACCATCGACCAACGTTTTGATTTTCTGCCCGGCTATATTAAATACCTCCAATGAAACTGGGCTTTTATATACCAGATCAAATGAGATATTCGTATTAGCATTAAACGGGTTGGGATAATTCTGCCTTAAACTGAATGAAGAGGGAACGCTGGCCTCATCATCGATAGCGTCAATAACCGTAATGCCAAGCTTAATACAGATATCCTGCGCATCGCGGTCTCTGGACACGGCAAACGATGTCGTATATTCCCAGCCGCGATTACTTAACGGCATAGTATTATCGGTTCCTTGACTTAAACCAGTACCGCCAGCGATAACAGCCGCAAAGAACATCTGATTAGCGGGAATGACAACAGGCGGATTGACCGGCAAAGTTATCCAGTTTGTATCGGCCACCTGGAAAGTATCAGCCCAAATAATCTGATTCATGTCGGGCTCGCCATTGGAATCGGCCAGGATAATCATCGCGTAACCCGGGAATGTGTTGTCCATCATAACATCGGTGTAGAAATTTGAGATACTCACCCGTTCAGATACGACAAATTCGTTAGCCCATCCACCATGGCCGCCCTGCCAGGAATTATATTGAACCGTGCTGTCCACATAGGTAAGAATTCCGGGGGATTGATACGGCCTTATTTCGGTGGTGTCGCGATTGTTGGCGGCAAATTGATCGCCGGTCAAAGTCGTTCTAAAAATCGCCGAATAGATATCCATCGCATTCATAAAAGTATCAGGGAAAATAGCCCAAGCCTCTTCCCCAGCGGCCAGACTGGCAATGGTATCGCTTTTATTGTAGTAGTTATACAATCCCTTTTTGATGTTGCAGTTGACGATGATGTTCGATTCGTTAGCCGTGCCGAAATTTTTAATTAGAGCTTTTGGCGTGAAAACGGTTCCCAATCTAATCAATTCAGCTCCAGATGTTCTGTTCATACCGCCGAATATTCCGGCGTCGTGGAAAACAAATCCGGGACGAGGAATCGGATGGATACGCACGACAAGACCATCGTGAGGTTGAGTAGTCGTGGGAGTTGTCCAATTGCTATTATAATTCAGGCCTGTTCTACCAACCAAGTCCTCAATACCAATCTGGCAAGAATGAGTACCGGGTGTGCTGGAATTTTCGAATGTGCCGATTTGAGTGCCATACTGGAAAGTAATGGATGAATCGTTCTTGCAGAGTATCAATTGGAAAGTATGCAGTGTCAATGAATCCGGGTCATTCGGAACGGGCCATTCGCGGACATTAATCCACGATACAATGAATGTATCGACATTGTTTGTGTAGTAATAGCATGCCGGGTTGCTGGAAGTCCTGGTAAAATCGAGGTCGCCGGCTAAAGGAGCTACTATATCATTTGGCTGAGCATTATTTGGAATAACCGCAAAGGTTTGTGAATAGTTAGCGTTAGACGAAAATGAAATGTAACCATTGGAACCAATCCAGCAACGATGAACGTTATACCAGTAATAAGGAAATTCAAATCCTAAACTAACTGGGCCAATCGTGTTATCATCCTGTAAGCCCAAAACCCTTACGCCGTTTCCGGTGATATCAATCCAGTTGTAAACCGGACTTCCACCGTTATCGTTATCAACCCAAGCGTAACCGAACGAATCGGGGCGCGCCGATGTATCGCAGGGTACCGGGTAAATCGGCGGATCGAATGTTGTCTTGGCCGCGCTGGCAACCACCGTGGTCGCCATCAAAACCAGTAGACAAAACATTAGCTTTTTCATCAATTGTTCCTCCTATTAATTATTTTAAAGACAGTTAACGGACAAGTTTCCCTCGCTTACCTCCTTCTCAAGGCAAAAAATACAGTCGATGTTAATTATACAATATTTTTATTTTACATATCAAGTATAATCTCAATTTATATAAACCTTATCCTCATCCGGCGATTTCCTGATTTGCCCTTCGGCGATTTAATTACGCCACCGGGCAAGTCGAGCCGAAATCGTCCTCATCCGTAATTGTAGGCGATGCGG
The DNA here is from genome assembly GCA_964614835.1 of uncultured Ignavibacteria bacterium. Taxonomy (GTDB): domain Bacteria; phylum Zixibacteria; class MSB-5A5; order UBA10806; family 4484-95; genus JAAYTW01. The sequence continues at coordinate 6,533 of CAZTNJ010000094.1, forward strand.
CGAGTTATTCTTCCCGCCGCATCACCGATGCTCCTTTGCCGAAGAGCATTTATTTTAAATAGAGCATTCTCCGAATTTGAGAATTCTCTCCCGCGACAATTCTATAGAAATAGACTCCCGAACTTACGGATACTCCGCTATCATCGCGGCCATCCCAGGTAATCTGATGATACCCCGGTTGCTGGAAATTCAAGCTTATAGTTTTTACTGATCGACCCAGAATATCGTAGATTTCAAGCGCAATCGGCGATTCTTTCGACAGATTATATTGGATAATAGTCGTCGAATTGAATGGGTTCGGGTAATTTTGTAAAAGTTCAAACTTGGATGGGATATTCGAGTTTGACTGGCCAATAGCCGATATCAATTTAACATAGTTATTGGAACGATATAAGTCATTTCCATAAAACGGCCATCTAATGTTAGCTGTCGAAATCGGCACCTTGTAATCGATTACATCAAGATTATTGCCACTTGATTGCACGCCGACAACTATGTCCATATCGCCGTCGCGGTCATAATCATCCAAGGCCGGTGAACCAAGTATGCTTCCCAGTGTGGCTGTGGCAATCGGGAAATTGCGCAACAACTGGCCTTGAGCATTGAATCCATAAATAAGAGTCGATGATCCTCCAACCGCCACGACAATATCGGGCTGTCCATCGCCAGATAAATCGGCAACGACCGGCGTATTCTTGACTGGTGCGGCCACAGTTAGTGGGAATCCGCTAACGACTGCGCCGGTATATTGATAGGCGTAAATATTGGAATTATTCGTACCAATTATCACTTCCGGATTTCCATCTCCAGTTAAATCGGCTAGAATCGGCGCCGTTTTCAAATTTGTACCCGTAATAGAAATCGGCCAGCCTGATACATTGGTGCCATCATGGTTTAACAAATAAACCGATCCGGTATAGGCCGTAATAGCGATTTCCGGCTCGTTATCGGATGGGTCGATATTTCCAATAACAGGAGCAGCCCAGGCGCGATTATTTAAATTAACCGGCCAACCAGTCACTTCGGTTTTATCGATATTGAAAGCATGGATTTTTTGGTCAAAACCGCCGGCTATAATTTCCAATTCGGGATCGCTATCAATGTTACCAAGGGCGACCGAACCATACCAACCCTGGGTACCGGTATAAGGCCAGGTTCCAAACGCGGAACCATCGTGATTGAAAATAAAAATTTTCTTCGCGCCGTAGCTGGCGGCGATTATTTCCAGGTCGCCATTGTTATCAAGATCGCCGAGTACGCAGATTGCATACATGGTGCTGTCGGTAAATACCGGAAATCCAGTTACGGGAGTACCGTTGGCATGCCAGGCGTAAATCGCGCCATTCTTTGTGTTAGCCACAACTTCATAATCCCCATCATGATCAAGGTCTCCCACGACGGCGCCGGCGTTAAAATCATCGATTCCTTCAACCGGCCAGCCCGCCAAGTTGGAACCATCAGGCTCGATAGCGTATACTTTATTATCGTTACAGCCAATAATAATCTCTTTGATGCCGTCGAAATTTATATCGAATATAAGCGGGTTTGATTCGATCGATTCCGACAAACTCATCGGGAAATGAGCCTTTTCCAAAGTCACGCTTACGGGGAAGTCGATATCGCGATATGATGGATCATCCGATGATATTGATAGGGTTACGGTATATTGACCCGGAATTATGTCTGAACTAAACGTAAGGGCAAACAAATCCGATGAATTATCGCGAGTGGCGCCGTCCCCATCGAAAGTGCCAAAATTGCTGATGGAATCGGTAACCGTAATTCCCGCCGGGGCCCGTAGTTTAGCCACAACATTATGACCAGTCGCCCAGTAGTTTCGTAAAGTCACCAATACTGAAATTGATTCTCCCGGGTTTATGACCCCATCGCCATCATCGCTAATAAGGGTTTCGCTATGATTAACCAAGGCAAAATTGGGATATCTTCCTAAAGCCAGAGCGGCGTAGGCGTCGATCCGACCGGCGCCGAGCATCCCCTGATAACTTGGATTTAAAGAATCAATATCGACCGCCGTGGCCTGAAGTCTTGCCACTATATCGGTATTTTGCCAGGATGGATTTTGGGCTTTCAGCAGGGCGGCTAATCCGGCCACAATCGGTGAAGCCATCGATGTTCCTGATAATGTCGTATAGCCCGCGGGACCGTATGTTGTATAGATATCCTGGCCGGGAGCCGATATATCTACCCAGGCGCCATAATTGGAGAACGACGACTTGGAATCATTCGGGGCCGTTGAGGCCACCGCGAAGCAGCTGGTATAATAAGATGGGTAATTGATATATGGAGGAGTCCAGTAATCATCATTACCGGCGGCGCAGACAAGCAACACTCCGATTGAATTCACGTAATTGCAGACGTTCAATCCATAGCTTGAAGATGACGGCGATCCCCAGGAACAATTGATAATATGGGCGCCATTATCGGCCGCATAAACCAAACCCTGATATCCCTGGGTTAGCTGACCGGAGGCATTGGCCACTTTTACGCACATTATTTTGGCGCTAAATCCCAACCCGGCTCCGCCGATTCCGTTGTTGGTCACTTCGGAAGCACACCCGGCGACATGCGTACCATGAGTAGGCTCTTCTTCTTCGGGGTTATTATCGGCGGTTCCCAAGTCCCAGCCCACTACATCGTCGTTATAGGAATTTCCATCCTCATCCTCCCCATTGATATCGCCGGCATCAAAAATGCCGTTATGGTTGATATCTTCAGGATTATTGATCCATATATTGGCCTGAAGGTCAGGATTATTGAAATAGACGCCGGTATCATCAATCGCGATTATAACTCTCTTGGTAGTATCGCCACGAACAACATCCCAGGCTTGAGTTGCGTTAACTTTGCTAAGCGCCCATTGTTGGGATATCTGGGGATCATTCGGTGTGAAAAATATTTCGGGCACTATATACAAATCGGATGCTTCTATTTCGCTACAGATGGCGAAATTGGCGTATACCTGCCGGGCGTCCAGTTTTGGGTCGATATGGAAAATATAAATTCGTTCAATCAGGGAGCGAAGAATCGGATTTCTCACGGGGTGGTCATAGAACATCTCGACCGATGTAACTTTATTTTGGGCGCAAAGCAGATCGATCTGGCTATTTCCGGTATAAACCTGCCCTGATATCATCGTATTTAAAATCAAGGGGGTGACACCCGGTTTGGTAGTTATTACGAAACGGTCGGTGATATATTTACCGCCATTTTCATCGGTAGCCAAAGGAACCGCTTCGCCAGCGGCCATAACCATACCGGCCGCCATACTGATAAACATCAGGACAATCAGTATCTTCTTCATTAAAATCAACTCCATTTTTTTAAATATTTCATTATTAAAAAATATAATTAAATCGGGCCAAACACAAGTAAATTAAATCTTTACTTTCAGTATTCTTTTAGCCTCGCTTTAAAAAAACATTCAACCACTACTTTTACAATTAAGGCGTACTTTTATTCCACCCGGAAAATAAGCACACCATTTCCTACTATTGCCGCCGAATTAACACTTTTCGCCAAATATTTCAATAAAAGTTATGGGTTAAGGCAATTTATTTTATTTATAATCGTAATCAATAATAATATATTAGGGATTACGATGAATAGGCGCGAGAAAATTATACTGGCGGCGATAGTAATACTTGGTTTGGTATTGCGTCTGATTTACCTATTTATCATGAAATCCCACTGGCCGGGATTCGACACGCCGACAATTGACGCCCTTTACCATCATTTGTGGGCGCAAAAAATCGCATCCGGTGATATACTGGGCGGTGGGCCATTTTTTCGGGCGCCGCTCTATCCCTATTTACTGGCATTAGTTTACGCGATTTTTGGGGCCAATTTCGTATTGGTGTTTCTCGTTCAGAATTTACTGGGAATAGCGGCAATAATCCTGATTTACCTGATTGCCAGAGATTTTTTTGAGCCGCCAATCGGATATATCGCCGCGTTTCTGACCGCAATCAACGGAGTTATGATTTTCTTCGAGTGCCAGTTATTGTTGGATTTTCTATTGATAGATTTTTGCCTGATGATTGTCTTTCTCCTTTTAAAAGCCGCCCATAAAGGCTCATCATTATATTATCTAATAGCAGGAATCTCGATCGGGCTTTTTGCCATAACCAGGCCGAATATTCTAGCCGTAATTCTTTTATTTATCCTCTGGATATTTCTGAACAGCAATCCTGTCAAATTGGCGATAAAATACTCGGCTATTTTACTGGCCGGGGCCATCTTAATCATATCTCCGGTGACCGCCCGCAATGTATTTATAGGCCATGATAATGTGCTGATCGCCAGCCAGGGCGGCATAAATTTCTATATCGGCAATAATGAAAAATCGGATGGTTACACGGCGCTTCTGCCGGGCAAAGGGCACACCTGGCAGTATTCCGATGCCGAATACGATGCCGCCACCGAGATGGGAGTCAAACCGGGCACATTGAAACCATCTCAAGTGTCTGATTTCTACTATAATAAATCGCTGAAATTTATCTGGGGCTCTCCCCTCCAGTTCATTAAGTTGCAGATCAAAAAGCTATATCTTTTATGGAATTATTTC
>CAZTNJ010000095.1:0-11092 GCA_964614835.1 uncultured Ignavibacteria bacterium
TATCCCTGCCAGATTATTTGGAATCTTCCAGGCGAAAACCTTCGGGCAAAAGCTCACTCAAGCTGAATCTGATGATTTCCCCAATATCATTGGCACAAATTATATCAAGGTGTGGAGCGAATTCATAAAGAACCTGGCGACAAGCGCCACAGGGAGATGCCGGCGGCGAGCAGGATGAAAATATGGCGATTCGCTTAAATTTCCGCTGCCCGGCCGAGACAGCCGCAAAAACCGCGGTTCGCTCGGCGCAATTGGTTAGACCGTATGAGCTGTTTTCGACGTTGGTTCCAGTGAATAATTGCCCATCTTCGCATATTAAAGCTGCGCCAACTTTGAACTTGGAGAAAGGCGCGTAGGCGTTACTTTGAGCTTTTTTTGCGGCTGCGATTAAGTCGGATTCATTCATTTCAAACTCTTTAAAAAGCTTTCTCCGGCTTTCAGGCCGGTTAATCCAAAAATTTCGCTAATAGTCGCTCCGATATCAGCATAAGTCCGACGCGTGCCCAAACTCAAACCGATATCGGCAAAACCTGGGGAGTAGGCTAATAGAGGCACGTACTCGCGTGAATGGTCGGTCGATGGGGTTGTTTGGTCGCAACCATGATCGGCGGAGATAATAAGAAGGTCATCGTTATGGAGCGTCGCCAGGATTTGGGGTAATCTGGAATCGAAATACTCCAGTCCGCCGGCAAAGCCCCGTACATCATTGCGGTGACCCCAAATCATATCGAAATCGACCAAATTGGCAAACAGCAACCCATTGAATTCGCTTTCAAGAAATTCGATTATACATTCGATTCCTTCAGCGTTGGATTTTGTGTGTTTCGATTTGGTTACGCCTCGTCCGGCGAAGAGGTCATCTACCTTGCCGACGGTTATAACATCGTATTTCGATTTGGCCAACAAATCGAGTACCGTCGAACCGGTTGGCGGAAGCGAGAAATCTTTGCGATCGGGAGTACGGTAAAAATTCCCCGGTTCGCCCGCGAATGGCCGAGCGATTACCCGGGAAACGCCATGTTCACCCTGAAGCATTTCCCTGGCCAGTCGGCAATAGCGATACAATTCAGGCAATGGAACCAAATCGGTATGCGCGGCTATTTGAAATACTGAATCCGCCGATGTATAGACGATTAGACTACCTGATTTTAGGTGGGTTTCTCCCAGACGAACGATTATCTCGGTTCCGGAGGCTGCCTCGTTACCGATAACCTCTCGGCCGGTGATTCTGACGAATTCGTTGATTACCTCCGGCGGGAATCCTTTCGGATATACGGGAAATGCTTTGGGACTAATCAGTCCGGCCAGTTCCCAATGTCCGATTGTTGAATCTTTGCCGGCCGATTGTTCGGCCAATTTGCCATAGAAGGCTTTAGGAGTTTTCGTCTCTGGAACTCCTTTTATTGGGATTATATTACCCAACCCCAGCGCGGCCATATTAGGCATATTGAGTCCGCCGTATGCCTCAGCGCAATGAGCCAATGTATTAGATCCGACATCGCCATAATCTTTGGCGTCGGGTAATTCGCCGACGCCACAAGCATCGAGCACCAGAAGACAAACGCGTTTGTATTTTTTCATAAGTACCTTATTATTACAGATTTCATTTAATATTGCAAAATAAAAAAAGGCGGAAAGGGTTCCCGCCTTATCTATTTGGTCTGCTTCTTTAACCTACTTGGCTTTTGCTTCTTTTTTTGGTTTACCGGCAGCCTCGGTTTTCTTCGGTTTCTTTTCGGCTTTTTTCTTGGGAGCGGCCTTTTCGGTAGCTTCCGGTTTTTCGCTTTTTGCTTCTTTGCTCTCTTTGCCTTCTTTTTCTTCTTTAACAACTTTTCTGGCAATCAGAAGTTCGATTACGGCCAGCGAAGCGCCATCACCGCGTCGGAATCCCGATCTTACGATCCGGGTATAGCCGCCGTTTCTTTCTTTTAATTCGGGCCCGATTTCGGCGAATAGTTTTTTTAAGATTTCCTTATCGCGGACTGAGGCGGCCGCCAGCCTCCGGGCATGCAAATCGCCTCTTTTGGCCAGGGTAATCAGCTTGCTGACTACCGGCGTTAGCGCTTTGGCTCTGGTGAGAGTAGTCGTTATCCGGCCGGTGCGCAGAAGCGAAGTCGCCATATTGGAGAGCATGGCTTTGCGGTGATCAGCCTTGACACCGAGTTTATCGATATTTCTTCCATGACGCATATTATCAAGCCTTTACTGGTTTATCATCCTTATATTTTTCTACATCCATGCCAAACGACAAGCCGAGCTCGCTGAGGATGTTATTCAGTTCGTTCAGTGATTTCCTTCCGAAATTGCGATACCGCAACATTTCTCCCTCCGATTTTCTGACAAGATCCTCCAAGGTGATAATGTTAGCGGCGCGTAAGCAATTGGACGAACGAACGGAAAGTTCCAGCTCGTCAACTCGCATTTTCAGCAGATTGCGAATCCGCAGGATTTCCTCGTCGACCTTTTCCTCTTCCGCCATCTCTATTTCCTGATCGACATGACCGAATAATTCCAGATGGTCCTTGAGGAGCTTGGCAGCAAACGCCAGGGATTCTTCAGGAGTGATGGCGCCGTTGGTCCAAACATCGATAATCAATCTGTCAAAATCGGTGCGTTGTCCAACGCGGGTGTTTTCCACCAGATAGTTCACTTTCGTGATTGGCGAAAACAACGAGTCGAGCGCGATCGTGTTAATCGGCTGATTTGGCTTTTTATTCAAATCGGCAGTTACAAATCCGCGACCGGAATTGATTTCCAGTTCCATGCGAAACTTGACATTATCTGTTAAGGTAACGATATGTTGTTCGGGATTCAGGATTTCAACTTCGGCGTCATGTTCGAAATTGGCGGCCGAATATTCGCCTTTCGATTTAACATCCAAGACGACGGTCTTGGGTTCATCGCCGAGTAATTTCAGGTTAACCCGTTTTACATTGAGAACGATATTTGTAATATCCTCGTAAACGCCAGGAATGGTGGAAAACTCATGCTGCACACCATCGATTTTTAGCGCGGTGAACGCCGCCCCCTGGATTGAGGATAACAGAACCCGCCGCATGGCATTTCCAAGCGTCTGTCCGAAGCCACGTTCCAAAGGCTCGATCACGAATCGTCCATGATTTTTATCGGTGACACTCTGGTCTATGACCAATTCCTTCGGCATTTGAATGCTTTTCCACTTCATCTTATGATAGCCTCCACAATCCTGGTACAATAATCAAGCAAACTACTTGGAATAGAGTTCAACGATCATCTGCTCCTGCACCAAGGTTGGAATCTGGCCGCGTTTCGGTATTTCCAAAAGCTGCCCTTCCAGTTTTACCTTGTCAAGGCGAAGCCAATCGAACTCCAGGCCTTTACCGGCCTCTTTTAGGGATTCTCTGATAATATCGAGATTCTGACTTTTTTCGGCGACCTTAATGACGCTTCCAGCCCTAACCTCAAAAGAAGGGATGTTTACTCTTCTGTCATTAACCAGAATATGATTATGTCTGACAAGCTGGCGGGCGGCCTTACGCGAAGGAGCGAATCCCAATCGATATACAAGATTATCCAAACGGCATTCCAGCAATTGCAGTAAGTTTTCGCCGGTGATACCCTTCTTCTGGGAAGCTTTGGCGAAATAACTGCGGAATTGTCTTTCGAAAACGCCATAGATACGACGGGTTTTTTGTTTTTCGCGAAGCTGTAAACCATATTCGGAACCCTTGCGGCGCATGTTTTGGCCATGCTGACCGGGCGAATAGGCGCGACGCTCGAAAGCGCATTTTTCAGTGATACACCGCGAACCTTTTAAAAACAGCTTCATGCCTTCGCGACGGCAAAGTTTGCATACGGGACCAGTATACCTTGCCATTTAAACTCTTCTCCTTTTGGGCGGACGGCAGCCATTATGAGGTATCGGCGTGACATCCCGAATCGCGCTGATTTCCAGACCTGCCGCCTGGATCGACCGGATAGCGGCTTCGCGTCCGGAACCGGGACCCTTGACCCAAACTTCGACCCTTTTCATTCCCAAATCGATTGCTTCTCGGGCGCATCCTTGAGCCGCGACTTGAGCCGCAAATGGCGTCGATTTCTTGGCGCCCTTAAATCCGACTTTACCGGCGGATGACCAGGACACGACATTACCGCGCGAATCGGCAATTGTTATGATCGTATTATTGAAGCTGGCCTGGACATGTACCACGCCCAGTGATTCCACCTTCTGAAGTTTTTTCTTTTTCTTCTTCGTGGGTTCAGCCACGTACTCCTCCGTTTATATTATTCTTTTGTTTTTTTCCGACCGATAGTTTTACGCGGACCTTTGCGAGTGCGGGCATTGGTTTTTGTTCGTTGTCCCCGCACGGGCAAGCCGCGGCGATGGCGCAATCCGCGATAACTGCCGATATCAATCAGGCGTTTGATATTCATGCTGATTTCGGTACGGAGGGCGCCTTCTACTTTATGATTTTGCTCGATGACGTTTCGCAAATTGGCGATTTGCTCGTCGGTGAGCTTATTTACTCTGATATCCGGGCTAACTTTGCTCTCCTCGATAATCTTTCTGGCGGTAGTGGGACCGATCCCGAAAATATAAGTTAATGCCACTTCAATACGCTTATCGCGGGGCAAATCTACTCCTGCAATACGAGCCAATCCAGACCTCCTTTATTAGCCCTGGCGCTGCTTATGTTTGGGGTTATCGCAAATGACTCTGAGAACGCCTTTGCGTTTCACAATCCTGCATTTCTCGCAGCGTACTTTAACAGACGACCGAACTTTCACAAAAACTCCTTAAAATTAACTATTTATGACGATAGATGATACGGCCACGATTTAAATCGTAAGGCGAAAGCTCAAGGGTAACTTTATCACCTGGCAAAATCTTGATAAAATGCATCCGCATTTTGCCGGAGATATGAGCTAACACCTGATGGCCGTTGTCAAGCTCGACTCTGAACATCGCGTTGGGCAAAGGTTCAATAACTCTGCCTTCAACCTCTATTACATCTTCTTTTGCCATTAGCCACCAAAGCTACTTGGTTAATATTAATGGACCATTTTCGGTGATGGCCACTGTGTGTTCAAAATGAACTGACCTGCCACCATCTGCCGTCACAATTGTCCAATTATCCCTTAAAATTCTCACCTGATAACCACCAGCGTTGATCATCGGTTCTATCGCAATCACCAAGCCCGGTTTGAGTTTGATGTTTGTGCCGGGCTTGCCGTAATTTGGAACCTGTGGTTCCTCATGCATGCTTTGCCCGATTCCGTGACCAACTAAATCTTTCACGACCGAGTAGCCGTTTTTTTCGGCATGCTCTTGCACGGCCCAGGAGATATCGCCCAGATATCCTCCCGGCTGAGCGGCCTCAATCGCCCTGTAGAGACACTCCTGACCTATTTGCAGATGCTTCTTGGATTCGCTATCGATTTTACCCACGGGAAAAGTAAAAGCCGCGTCGCTATGATACCCGTTCAGGTATACTCCAATATCGATTCCGATTACTTGCCCTTCTATCAATCTCCGGTTTCCCGGAATCCCATGCACGACTTCCTCATCGATTGAGGCGCAAATACTGGCCGGGAATCCATTGTACCCTTTGAAAGACGGTTTGGCCTTGTTCGCCCTGATAAACTCATCAGCAATCCGGTCAAGTTCGGCGGTGGTAACACCAGGTCTTATGTTTTCAGAGAGCAACTCCAGAGTACGAGCTAATATCTGGCCAGCCGCCCGTATTTTGTCGATTTCCCTGGGCGACTTGTAAATAATCATATTTTTATCCGACAGCTTTTAAAATCGCGGCTGCTACTTGCTCGGGCGGCTGCGCGCCGTCGATTTCAATTAGCAACTCTTTTTTGCGATAGTAATCCTCCACCGCCTTGGTCTGCTTATGATAAACATCCAATCGGCGCCGGATCACTTCCTCGGTGTCGTCAGACCGCTGTCGTAAATTATCTCCGCATTTATCGCAAAGGCCGGCTTTTTTCGGAGGTCGCGAATTGAGATTATAATCAAGACCGCATTTTGGGCAGAAGAATCTGCCCTGCAATCGCGAAATTAGCGTCTCATCGCTCACCGAAAGGTAAAGCGCGGCATTCAATTGTATTCCTAATCCTCGCAACAGCTCGTCCAGGCCTTCGGCCTGGGGGGCAGTGCGAGGAAAACCATCAAATATAAATCCCTTCAATCCTTTTTGCAATATGTCTTTAATCATCTCCAAAATTAATTTGTCCGGAACAAGGGCGCCAGCATCCATGAAAGTTCTGGCTTTTTTGCCCAATTCTGAACCCCGATCTATCTCTGCCCGAAGAATATCTCCGGTTGAAAGATGTTCCAATCCCAGCCTGGTGGCCAGTTTTTTTGCCTGGGTTCCTTTCCCGGAACCAGGCGGGCCCAGAAATACCAATCGCATCAAGAATACCTGCCCTTAATTCTACCTTTCTTCATGAACCCATCGTAGTGCCGCATTAACAAGTGAGATTCTATCTGCTGAAGCGTATCTAAAGCCACGCCGACCACGATTAGAATACTGGTACCGCCAAAATAGAATTGTACGTGGGCCGTATTGGCCAAGATTGTCGGCAAGATGGCAATTAGCGCAAAAAAGATCGCGCCCGGCAAAGTTATCCGGGTTAGGATGTTGTCGATATATTCAGCTGTTTTTTGTCCGGGTCTGATTCCCGGTATAAATCCGCCCTGCTTTTTCATGTTATCAGCCAGGTCAACCGGGTTGAAAACAATCGCCGTGTAAAAATAGGCGAAGAACACGATCATCAAACCATAGATAATCGAGTAGGGCGCTCCTGATGGGTTAAACCATGAAGCAACGGTTTGCATAACTTCCGAATTAGGGAAAAATGACGTCAGGGTCGCGGGGGCGAACATGATCGACTGCGCGAAAATAATCGGAATTACGCCGGCGGTATTGACCGAAAGCGGAATATGTGTCGACATACCGCCATAAACCTTGCGGCCAACCACTCGTTTGGCGTATTGAACGGGGACCTTGCGTTGAGCCCTGGTGACCAGAACAACTGCCGCGATAACCGCGATCATCACCGCGATAATGATTAGTTCGGTGATGATAGAGCGCTGGCCGCCAAAAACCATACGTATCTCATCGAATACAGCCTGGGGAAAACGAGCGACTATACCGATAAAGATTATCAATGAAATACCGTTGCCGATACCGCGTTCGGTTATTTTTTCGCCCAGCCACATGATAAAAATCGTGCCGCAGGTGAAAGTAATCATCGTAAGGAATTTGAATCCTATACCGGGATTTGGCACAACCTGGGCGCCCGATGGCGTGGTGATAGACTCAAGAAACACGGCGGTCGCAACCGCTTGTACGGCCGATATCAGCACCGTACCATAACGAGTGTATTGGGTAATCTTGCGCCGGCCTTCTTCGCCCTCTTTCTGCAGTTTCTGGAAATACGGAATGACCGCGCCCAAAAGCTGGATAATAATTGAGGCGGAGATGTAAGGCATGATTCCCAGCGAAAAGATTGTGGCTTTGGAAAACGCGCCGCCCACGAACAAGTCATATAGGCCAAACAACGATCCGGACGCTTGCGAGAAAAATTCCGCTAACGCTGTCCCATCGATCATTGGCGTCGGAATATGACCGCCGACACGGTATACTACTAAAAGCCCGAGCGTGAATAACACTCTCTGTCGAAGTTCGTGAATTTTGAAAACGTTTTTAAAGCTCTCAATCACGGCAGAACCTCGACTTTTCCGCCGGCTTTTTCGATTTTTTCTTTAGCCGACCCGGAGAAAGCGTTAGCCTTTATCGTAATCGCGCGATTGATTTCGCCATTACCGAGCACTTTAAACGGCATGGATTTATTTCTTAGCAAGCGGCTCTTCACGAGCGTTTCTTTATCGATTACCGTTCCTTCAAGTTTGCTGATACTGCCAATATTGACAACTTGATATTCAATCTTGAAAATGTTAGTAAAACCCCTTTTGGGCAAACGGCGCGCCAGAGGCATCTGACCGCCCTCGTTCCAGTATTTATTTTTATAACCGGATCTGGCTTTTTGTCCCTTATGACCTTTGCCGCTCTGGGAGCCGGTTCCTGAACCCGGTCCTCGGCCAAGTCTTTTGCGGTCTCTGGTGGAGCCTTCAACGGGTTTTAAATTAGACAGACGCATACTCACCCTTCTACTTTGGGGTCACCTGGACCAAATGAGCAACCTTAGTAACCATTCCCTTTATCTGGGCCGAATCATCGTGAACGACTACCATCTCGCGATGGGTCAAGCCGAGCGCTTTTAACACGCGGCGCTGATGCGCGGTTGTTCCGGCCACTCCCTTGATTTGTTTAATTTCAATTTTGGCTGGCATCGGCTTTCTCCATTGCATCGCGAGACATGATTAATCCTTCGATTTCTTTCAACTGAAGCAAGCCGTCCATGGTGGCTTTGACCACATTGCCGGGGTTGGATGACCCGATAGATTTGGTCAAAATATCCTGGACGCCGGCGGATTCAAGTACCGCCCGCACCGGGCCGCCCGCAATGACACCGGTACCGGGCGATGCAGGTTTCATGAACACGCTGGCGGCGCCGAACCGGCCCACCACCTCATGAGAGATTGTGCCTTTATGCACGTTTACGCTAACCATATTCTTTTTGGCGGCATCGCTGGCCTTGCGAATGGCCTCCGATACTTCGGAAGCTTTGCCGTGGCCGATGCCAACCTTGCCATTGCGGTCGCCGGTAGCAACCAGCGCGGTGAATTTAAATCGTTTACCGCCTTTGACAACCTTGGCCACACGGTTGACATAGACTACTTTTTCAGCAAACTCGGTCTGCTGGACATCTTCGAACATTACCAAGAGAAGAACCTCGCCAAATTAGTTAAAATTTTAATCCGCCTTTACGCGCGCCGTCGGCTAATGCCTTAATGCGCCCATGATAAGGATAACCGGAGCGGTCGAACACTACGGCCTGGATACCTTTGTCTTTGGCCTTGGCCGCGATAAGTTCACCCACCTTTACCGATTTTTCCTTTTTGGGCATCTTCTTTCCCTTAAGTTCCTTGGAAAGCGAAGATGCGCCTGTGATACATATAGAATTCTGGTCATCCAGCAGTTGGGCATAAATCTGATTGAGGGATTTATAGACTACCAACCTGGGTCTTTCGGCCGTGCCAAATATCCTTGAACGCGAACGAATTTTTCGCCTTATGCGGCCTTCATCTTTAAGTTTATTAATATCAGCCATATTATGCGCCTGCTGTCTTTCCGGCTTTCTTTCTTATGTGCTCATCGACATATCTGACACCTTTGCCCTTGTAAGGCTCCGGCGGTCTAAGCGATCTGATTTCGGATGCCAGTTGACCGACCGTTTGTTTGTCGATGCCCGATACGCTTACTTTATTTCCGCCTTCAACCTGAACCGTTACTTCCGGGGGCGGCATAATGGCCACCGGATGAGAAAAGCCCAGATAGAAATTTACGCTTTTTCCGACTTTTTCGGCGCGGTAACCGACGCCGATAATTTCCAGATTCCGAACAAAACCCTGTGATACTCCCGTAATCATATTGGCGATTAAAGCCCGGTACAAGCCATGAAGTGATTTATGATATTTACTATCCGAAGGCCGTTGAACCAATATTTGAGTATCGGAAATCTCCAGTTTAATATCTCGGTTAATTTTTTGAGCGAGTTTCCCCTTGGGTCCCTCAACCCTAATCGATTCGCCATCGAAATTAATTTTTACCCCTTTGGGTATGGGTACCGGCATTTTACCTATTCGTGACACTTATATTTACCTCCTACCAAACCCTGAACAGGGCTTCGCCGCCCAGGCCCTTTTCAATCGCTTCTTTTTGGGTCATAATGCCGGACGAAGTAGAGAGGACGATAACTCCCGGCCGCCGCGATACCTTGTCGAGGTCTTTCTTACCCAGATAAACTCTGAGTCCGGGGCGGGAGATTTTCGCAAGTCCTTTGATCACGCTTTTGCCATCAGGCGTAAAACGCAACCGAATCCGCAGAACCCCCTGAAGTCCGTCATCGATATAATCAATCGCGCGAATGAAATTGTTTTCCAAAAGCAATTCGGCGATTTTTCGTTTAAGTTTTGAGGCGGGGATATCGACCCGCCGAATATCGGCTTTGGCGGCATTCCGTATCCGCGTCAAAAAATCTGCAACAGGATCAGTCATTGTCATAACCTTATTTTCTCCCTACCAGCTCGATTTGACCACGCCTGGAATTTCACCATTCAACGCCATCTCTCGGAAACAGATTCGGCACAGCCCAAACCTTCTAAGATATCCGCGCGGACGTCCGCATCTGGCGCAGCGGCTGTGCTGTCTGACCTTAAATTTCGGTGTCCTCCGACTGGCTACTATTTTACATGTTTTGGCCACAGGCACTCCTCTAATTTTTCCTAAACGGCATTCCGAACGATTTCAACAATTCCATCGCCTCGGTATCCGTTTTAGCTGTCGTAACAAAAGTAATATTCATTCCCCGAATTTTGTCGACTTTGTCGTATTCGATTTCGGGGAAAATAATTTGTTCGGTCACGCCCAGGGTATAATTGCCCCGGCCATCGAACGATTTGGAGGGCACGCCGCGAAAATCCCTGATACGGGGAATCGCGATGCTGACGAGCCTATCCAGGAATTCGTACATCCTATCCTGGCGAAGAGTTACCGATACGCCGATCGGCATGCCGGCGCGCAATTTAAAATTAGAAATCGACTTTTTTGCCCTTCTGATTGCCGGCCTTTGACCGGCGATCATCATGATTTGTTCCAGGACCGATTCCAGTTTCTTATGGTCGCCTACCGCGTCGCCCACGCCCGAATTGATGACGATTTTAGAAAGCCGCGGTACCTGATTGATATTCTTATAGCCAAGTCTACCCATGAGGTCCGGCCGGATTTCTTTTAAGTATTTGTCTTTTAATCTGGCCATAACTATTCTATTATCTCACCGGATTTTTTGTTTATTCTCACTTTTTTATTATCGGCTAATGTTTTATAACCGATTCGGGATGGCGCGTTGGTGCGAAGGTCGTAGTACATCACGTTTGACACGTTGATCGGCCCTTCCTTCTCGACAATTCCACCCTTGC
>CAZTNJ010000096.1:0-11072 GCA_964614835.1 uncultured Ignavibacteria bacterium
GATCCAGAGCATAGATATCGGCTTGCTGTGTCATCATCGCGATTACCTTGTGGTAATCGGTTTTGTTGCCAGCCCTGATTTGGCTTTCAAGCTGGGGGTCTATCACCCCGGCCATACCAACCGCCGCGAAGGCTAGCAACAGCAATAAAACAATAATAATTTTACTGCGATTCATGATCTCCCTTTCTGTTAATTTGGAATAACCTGAAGGCAAAAAAAACAAAGGTACACCTCGATTACTTTTAGCCACCCTTGCGAAGCCTCTGCGATAATATAATTAATTATAAGAAAATTTCAATAAAAATGGCGCAAGACAATGAAAGATAATTAATTGTAATCCCAAATATAGATGTTTAACCAATTTAACCACGGAACTAATTTCGTAAAAATTCTGTAATATTAATCATAAAGCGTATGGGAAAGAAGGCGGAAGTGAACATCGTATTCTTGCAAAAGAATAAGCTTAAAACATTTCGATTAATCGCGCCTGTAATGATAACGATAGTGTCAGGCATAGCGATATGGTCCCTAGGTTCAGCTGAGGAGAATAGAATGAATTACAATAAACTTACCCCGGAAGAAGAACGGGTAATTGTCCGAAAAGGCACGGAAGCGCCTTTTTCTGGTAAATATTATAAATTTGACGGTACGGGCGCTTATCTATGTAAAAGATGCGGGGCGCCGCTGTATAAATCGGCCGACAAATTCGATTCCGGTTGTGGCTGGCCTAGTTTCGATGATGCCATTCCCGGGGCGGTTAATCGTGCGCTCGATTCTGATGGAATCCGCACCGAAATAACCTGCGCCCGCTGTGGGGCTCATCTGGGGCATGTTTTCGAAGGCGAAGGGTTCACCCCAAAAAACACGCGCCATTGCGTAAATTCGATATCCTTAAACTTCGAACCAGATAACCAGAATGTTGAAACCCAAAAAGCTTATTTTGCCGGCGGCTGTTTCTGGGGCACCGAGCATCTTCTTAAAGAAATACCCGGAGTGATTTCCACTCGTGTGGGCTATATGGGCGGCCATACGAAAAATCCAACCTATCAGGAGGTTTGCGAGGGGAAAACTGGTCACGCGGAAACTGTCGAAATCGTTTTCGATCCATCAAAAACAGATTATGAAACGCTGACAAAGTTCTTTTTTGAAATACACGACCCGAGCCAACTTAATCGTCAGGGGCCCGATGTCGGAGACCAATATCGTTCGGCGGTATTTTATGAAAACGAATCGCAGAAAGAAATCGCAATTAAGTTAATCGATATTTTGAAATCTAAAGGGCATAAGGTTGTCACAGAAGTCACTAAAGCCGATATATTTTGGGAAGCCGAAAAATATCACCAGGATTATTACAATCTACCGGCAAAAAACCATATTGTCATGTCTATCGAAAAAAATTCGATTGAACTATCCAATTGATTTTACAAAAAATGTATAATACCGCTGTTACTTGATTAACAGCAGCTTTTTTGTTTCTGAAAAATCGGCGGTTTTTAAATTATAAAAATATACA
This sequence comes from uncultured Ignavibacteria bacterium, assembly GCA_964614835.1. Classification (GTDB taxonomy): domain Bacteria; phylum Zixibacteria; class MSB-5A5; order UBA10806; family 4484-95; genus JAAYTW01. The sequence goes on from CAZTNJ010000096.1 coordinate 1,514, forward strand.
CCGGATGATAGCGATTGTCCATTATCATCCGTTCCATTCCATGTTACTTGTCCCTCCTTCCTGCTACAAGTTATGGTTTTTACTAACTGACCAGCGATATTATATATTTTTATATCATTCCCCAAATCATGAGGATATTTAATCGCAACCGATGAGTTAAACGGATTGGGGTAAGCAGATAGCACTGAAATCTCCGTCGGCAGATCGGATTCATCAATACCCATAAACAAGTCGTTATTACTATAGTATAATCCCCGTGCCGCCTGACGATTATCGCCCCATAAAATATGTATTCTATTTCCTGTGGCACAAGCTATGGGAGAAAACGAATCAAAATCCCCATAAGAAAGTCGCACTTCTTCTGACCAGGTTTGACCGTAATTTGTACTATATCGTGCAAACACTTCGGTGTTATTACCGCCATATCTCTCATCCTGCCAGGTTACAACTATCAAGCTGTCTTTAATATAATTACTTCCCATTTGAACATAATGTAAATCTGTTAATACCTGGGCCGTATCCCAGGTAATACCCCCATCAAAACTCTGTCGGATAAACATATCACCAGTGAAAGTATACGGACTAAATTTATATCCCATCCAATTTGCAACAACGTGTGGACCTTGAACTGAAACATAACATAATTGTGCTCCATAAGGATCTTGAGCAATATCAATTTCGTGTAACCAAGTCAGACCTGCATCGCTACTGCAAGAATAACGCACCGATACCGGCAAAATCTCATTCACCCAAACTACATTAACATTTTCGCCTGAAGCTCGGGCGGTCATACACTGTGGCGTATCGCTTAAATAAGCTATGGGCGCTCCACGGCCGTTCCAACTATTGCCAAAATTTGTGGATTTTATAACGTACAAGGAATCATGGATGCCCTCATTATACACCCAATATATCGTTGAACCGCTATTAGTGGCTGAGGAAAAGCTGTTAAAGTCATATTGCCAATATCCCAATATTCTTCTTAGCGGCCCCCAAGACGCTCCTGTATCAGAACTAATTCGGTAAAATAAATCCTCACCATAAGGCGCTTGTTGTATCTTAAATCCTACCAGTAATTGCCCATTATGGCTAACTATTGAAGGAAACATGCATGCACCCGATATCGCACTATCTCCCATGTTTTGATACTCTGTCCAGTCAACACCGTTATCGTATGAAGCAATAAAATATGCCCAATATCCAGGTATTACAAAATATGAGCAAAAAATAGAATCTCCTTCTGTAATTACTTGCGGCCAGTAGGGACATTGGTTTTGTGTAAGCTGCCGTTCCGTACTCCACGAAGCTATTAAATACGGCTCAAACGAGCCGCCCTGTTGGTAAGCACGGGCTTCGTCTAATGAATAACGCCGGTACTCAATCAGCCCCTGGTCGGCTAAGCGTTTGTTGGGGTAGACATAGATATCCTGGGCGCGGGATAAAGACACCACCAATAAAATAATAAGTCCTGATAGAAACCAAATGCAACGCCGATGGATTGACATGCCGCCTGCATCCTTATCATTATGGAACCACTTTCTTATAATATAACAGAAATTAACACAAAAGTGCTGCAAAAATATGTATTTTTATTGATTAATTATAACATGGTTTATTTTGCCAGCTATCAAATTTACATAATCAATCTTGATCTAAGAATCAAAAGTGAACCTAGGTTTCGATGATAACATAGCCGTATACATTTAATAGTCTCTTTTTCATGACATAGTGTTAATCGGTTTGACAATTCTAATCCCGATTAATAGTGATAAAACCAAAAACCCGATTGGGCATTTGTCGACATACGAGTTGAAACACGCGAAGTGGCTGCAGGGATATTCCTTGGCGCGCTAAATAGTCAAAACTTTTGGCAAAACTTTGAAAGGCTTCTTCGCCGGCTCCGGGTTTGGGACTCGGCGGTTAAATGAGCAAAGGGTGTAGATAAAAAATTACTAGATAAATTTAGCCGGATACATGAGGCTGGCCAATGAAATTTATTTTCTGCAGAATTAGAATCATGACAGGTTAAGACAATAAGGATGATACTATCACTTATCTATGGATATCGCTTCATAAGTAAAAGCGTGCGAAAAAAGTCTCTAACCCACCCATATAATATTCACAACACATTGAATAACAATTGGTTATAAACGGAGAGACTGGGATTTGAACCCAGGAGGCGCTTTTGGCACCTACACGCTCTCCAGGCGTGCTCCTTAGGCCAGCTCGGACATCTCTCCTTACACCTATAATAATCGCCGAATTACTAAATGTCAATGTCAAGTTCTGATAGACTGATGGAAAAGGAAAGAAACGCTATTCCCAGCTTGCCAGCTGGTTTTTGATCTTAGCCACTAATTCGGGTAGCTTCTCTAATATAACCGGGGTAAGTCCGCCACCCAGCGTATGCGGATCGACTACCTCAATCGCGAATATCACTACTTCTTTGGGAAACTCCAACTCGAGCTCTTTGGCCAGCGCCAACATCTCCGGCATCCCGGTGTAATGCGGTGAGGGGGCAATCACATGATCTAAATCCGCCGGTGATAATTGGATGATCTCGCCCGGGTGATGTTTGCCGGTCTGGATCGCGTCAATGATAATGGCTCTATCGTAACCGATGAATAAATCAATAAGGGCCAGGCCGTGAAGACTTGACTCCACTAATTCGGCCTGACCCTTGTATTGTTCTTTAAGATGTCTTATTGCAAGCAACCCTACGCCATCGTCGCTTAGAAGTTCATTGCCCAAGCCGAGGACAAGGGTTTTCATCGCTTAATCTCTTCTGACCTCTTGAGCCAACTGATTTCCGCTATCATACACTCGCACGATAATCGGCATCTGCCCTGGCAACGCGTGAGTGGCGCAACCATGGCAGGGGTCATAAGCGCGGAAAGCCATCTCAACCAGATTTAAAATACCGTCATCGACCTTACCATCCTTGATAACTCCGCGAGCCGCTTTATCAACCGACATCGCCATACGAGCGGCGTTGTTTTGAGTAGCCACAATCAGATTGGCTTTGGTGATTATACCACGTTCATCCGAGCAGTAGTGATGGAACAACGTGCCGCGTGGCGCCTCGACAATACCGATTCCTTCTTTCGGGACTTTATTCGGAATCGTTCGCACGTTGGGGCTGATAATTTCGGGGTCCTTGGCCAGTTCATAGGCGCGTTCGGCCGAATACAGAAGTTCAACTAAACGAGCCCAGTGATTGGCCAGAGTGTGATGAACCGGTTTACCGCCCAGAGTCTTATAGAATTCTTCGTAGGCCGCTTGAGCTTTTGGGGTAGCCATACCATCAGCCGCGTTCAATCTGGCTAATGGAGCCACGGCATACACGCCAGAGGCCGCGCCTTCTTCGAATCCCTTCCAGCCGACTTCTTTGAGATAGCAGAACTTGATATAGCTCCAGGGCTCGACATGTTCGGCCACATGCTTGAGATAATCCTGCGGTTTGAACTTGGCAAACTCTTTGCCTTCTGGAGTAACCACGCGGATATCGCCATCATAGAAATTGGGGCGGTTTTTGCTATCGACCTGTCCCATATAGAATGTCTTATGTGTATAAGTATCGGACAGAATCCAATCGACATATTGTTTATTTTTTAGAACGACATCCCGGAAAATCTGCAAGCTGAATTCGGCGAATTTGACTGACTTTTCGGTGACCTCGATAAATTGCTTTTGATTTTCGGCAGTAAGGGTTTTCGCCACGCCGCCGGGAAGACCCAGCACCGGATGAACCACTTTGCCGCCGGCAAGACTAATCAGAGCGCGCAGTTGACGGCGCATGCTGATAACTTCCTTGCCGACTTCCAGACCGACTTTGCCGAGCACGCCCAGAATATTGCGTTCACCTTTGGGAGCGCTGGGGCCGACCACGAAATCGGGGCCGCCCAAAAAGTAGAAATGAAGCGAATGGTCTTCGACGAAAAAGATATTATAAATCAATTCGCGGATTTTCTTGGCGGCCGGCGGCGGATCGACTTTGTATAAATCATCGAGCGCCTTGGTGGCGGCCATATGGTGAGCGGTCGGGCAGACGCCACAGATTCTCGAAGTGATCTGAGGCATGTCTTCCGCTAAACGCCCTTCGGCGAACCGTTCAAAGCCGCGTAATTCGGGAATCTGGAAATAGGCCTTTTTGACATCCCCTTTGTCATCAAGGAAGATATCGATTTTGCCGTGTCCTTCCAATCGAGTGATTGGATCAATTACTATTTCGCGACCCATTATTTATTACCTCCCTTGGCCGAACCAAGATACTTTCTATGCAACATAGATGCCGACAGGCTGTAACGGTAAAACGTACCAACCGGATCGGGAATGCCATCGAGTATTTTAGCGATTTCCGCTTCGTCATTGGAATCGGCCAGCGACGCGATAGCCGACATCACTTTGGCGCCGTAATCTTTAACCTGATCAGTTGGCCCAAGACATCCGGTACAGGGCATATTCCCCTGAACGCAAGCCGCATCGCAACCACCTCTGGTGCCGGGGCCGAGACAAACCAATCCCTGCGCCAACAAACACTTTTCCGGGTCGGCTTTTATCATGTGAGGACGGAAATATTCCTTAATCATCGGCTTGTCCGGCTTGGTATCTTTGCGAGCGCATTCGTTACACATGGCCACATCAGGAGCCAGGATCGTTCCCTTTTGCGGAAGCTTGCCTTCCAGAATTGCGGTGACCGCGTTCACCAATAACTTAGTCGGCGGCGGGCACCCCGGTATGAAATAATCGACATCGACTACCTGGTCAAGCGTCTTGACAGTCTCAAATAAATCCGGAAGCGTTACGTTACCTTCGGGAACTTTGGTTGAGACCTGTGGATAGGTTTTTTCTGGGTTTACGACGCTGAAAACTTCCTGATAGGATGTATCCAGCACCTGTTGTTTGGTGAATAGATTGGCCAGACCGGGAATCCCCCCAAGATGCGAACAGCTTCCGAACGCAATCATTATTTGCGCTTTTTTGCGAAGCAATTCCGCCATTTCATATTGTTCGGTGCTACGAATCGCTCCGTTTAGGAAACAGACCGCCAATTCGCCATCGGCCATCTTAGCGACATCTTCACGCTTGAAATCCATGGCTACCGGCCAGAACACGATATCTATGGCCTCGACGACTTTGAGGACATCTTCAGCCAAATCGACCACGGTTTCCTCGCAGCCGCCACAGGACGCGCACCAGTAAAATGCTACTTTTGGTTTACTCACTTGGCACCTCCCTGATGAGCCGCGTGTTGTTCGTATTTTAGCGGTTCAAGATGAAGCGGCCCCAAAGCCCTTACTTGTTCGGTCATTTCATTCATAACTTTTTGGACCCTGTCGCCTTCTGAAGCTGAGATCCATTCCAAACGAACGCGCTGGTCTTCGATGCCAAACTCCTTGAGCATCCGCTTGAGAAGCGTGTAGCGTCGGAGCGCCTTGTAATTGCCTTCCTGATAATGGCAATCGCCGGGATGACATCCGCCAATCAATACACCATCAGCCCCTTCGCGGAAAGCCGACAGGATAAATTGCGGATCAAGCCGCCCGGAACACATCACCCGGATAATCCGAGCGTTGGGGGCGTATGTCATACGCGATATACCGGCCAGATCGGCGCCCGTATATGTACACCAGTTGCAAAAGAACGCGACAATCTTTGGTTCAAAGGGTTGATTAGACATAGCTCATTACCCCCTTGATCTCCTGGAAGATCTGTTCATCGGTGAATAGATTCTGTTGTAGCGCGCCGGATGGGCAGGCCGCCACACAGGTTCCACATCCTTTACACAATGCCCCGTTTAAAACGGCGATTTTCTTTTCCTTATTGAAACTTATCGCGCTATATGGACAAAGCGGTATGCAGGTATGGCAACCTGAACACAATTCGTCTTGGATATAAGCGGTGTTCGGCTCCAGTTCCACATACCCCTTATCAATCAATGCCATTGCTTCAGCAGATGCCGCCCCTGCCTGAGCTACCGTATCGGGGATGTCTTTCGGTCCCTGACAGGCTCCGGCAAGGAATATGCCATCGGTGAAAGTTGATACTGGCGCCAGCTTGGGATGGCGTTCCAGGAACCAACCTTCGGACGAACAGCTGATATTGAATTTACGGCGGACATCATCCGCGTCTTCCTGCGGCTCCAATCCACTCGCGAGTACGACCATATCGACCGGGATACGGCGAACCATACCGACCAGAGTGTCTTCCGCCCTTATAATCAACTTGCCCTGTTCGTCTGGAGTCATCGCCCAGTCATTTATTTCGGCGACGCGGCCGCGTATAAAATGCACGCCCTCGTGAAGCAGTTTATCATAGAACTCCTCATACCCTTTGCCGGGGGTACGCATATCGATATAAAAATTGTACACTTCAGCGCCGGTACGTTCCTTGATTAAATGCGCCAACTTGAGCGAATACATACAACAGACACGCGAACAATACTTATTGGTGTTTTCATCGCGGCTGCCTACGCAGTGAACGATCCCGACCGATTTGGGTTTCTGGCCGTTTTTCAGCACTAATTCGCCGCCAGTCGGGCCGGAGGCATTAACCAAACGTTCGACTTCCAAACTGGAATAAACATTTGGATACTTGCCATAGCCGTAACGCGGAATACGTTTGCTCTCGAATGCCTTGTATCCGGTCGCCAGTATGATAGTGCCAACCTCGATATCTTGGAATTCATCTTTCTGGGTAAAATCGATAGCGTTGCGTTCGCAAACCGAAGCACACAGCTTTTTACATTTGCCGGTCTTCAGCTCGGAACAGGTATTGGGATCGATTAGCACTACTGAAGGAGTCGCCTGTGGGAACGGCATATAGATCGGTTTACGCTTGCCTAATCCTTCGTCGAACGCGTTGGGGAAGGCCGGCTTTTTGAATACGCAGGCTTCCACGCAAAGATTACAGCCGACACAGAGTTCTTCGATAATATAGCGGGGTTTACGTTTCACCTTTACTTTGAAATTCCCCACAAAACCGGAAACTTCTTCTATTTCCGAATATGTCCATAAGGTTATATTCGGATGAGACCGCACGGCCGACATTTTCGGAGTCAGAATACAGGCGGCGCAGTCGAGAGTCGGGAACGTTTTATCGAACTGGGCCATATGGCCGCCGATAGTAGGTTCGCGTTCGACCAGATATACTTTCTTGCCGGCATCGGCCAAAGTCAAGGCGGCGTGAATTCCGGCAATACCGCCGCCAACCACCAGCACGGTCGAGTTTACGGGAACGCGGGTTCTTTCCAGCGGCTGGTGGATCGCCACTCGTCTGACGGCGGCGGCGACAAGAGCTTTGGCTTTTTCTGTGGCCGCGGCCTTGTCGGCAGTTACCCAGCTTACGTGTTCGCGGATATTAGCCATCTGGAAATAATATTGATTTAGACCGCCTTCGCTTGTGGCTTTGCGGAATGTGCCTTCATGCATTAGAGGCGAACAGGAAGCCACCACTACGCGGTTGATTTTGCCATCTTTGATATCCTGCTTGATTATATCCTGACCGGGGTCGGAGCACATGAATTTGTATTCTTTGGCCACGGTTACATCGGGTAGGTTTTTGGCGAATTCGACAACCTCGGCGACATTTACTTTTGCGGCGATATTAATTCCGCAATCGCAAACATAGACGCCAATCTTGAGTCCACCATTGGATTTATTTTCCGGCATACGCTATACCCTCCCTTCCACGGCTGAGGCTTTTGGGGGAACAAACAAGCGCTGCATTCCCAGCTTTTTACTATCGATACCGAAAGCCATACCCATCAATTGGGTGAAATAAGCGATTGGGAATTTGATATTATCTTTATACCAGCTGCTCATCTTGTCCTGATAGCATTCGAGATTGAACTGACAGAGAGGGCAGGCGGTCGCGATAACATCGGCGCCGCGCTTTTGCGCTTCTTTTACGATAACGTAACTTAGCCGTACTCCGACTTCCTGAACCGTGCCTGTTAATGAACCGCCGCAACAGCGGGTTTTCAGCGGCCAATCGATAACTTCGGCGCCCAAGGCTTTCATGATATTATCCATTGTTATCGGATTAGCCTGGTTATCGAAAGTCGAATAGGGGCGGACAATCTGGCAGCCGTAGTAACAGGCGACTTTCAATCCTTTAAGCGGTTGCTTGACCTGAGCCTTTACTTTATCCAGGCCCAAATCGTTTTGCAGGATTTCGAGGGGGTGGCGGATATTGACCAGTCCGGCATAGGAAAGTCCGGCTTCACTTAGGGCGCCATGGATTTTTTGGCCGATTTCCGGGTACTCTTTGAGATAATGGGCGGTTTTATTCAAAACCAGATAACAGGCGGCGCAGGGAGCAATAATATCCAGCGATTCAGCTCCATTCAGGCTCTTTTCGGCCAGCGCCAGATTGCGCGCCGATAAGCCGAACGCTTTCATCTCATCCATCGAATTGTAGGATGTCGCGCCGCAACAATTCCAGTCATCGATTTCGTTCATTTTGATTTCAAGCTTTTCAAAAACCGACAGAAGCGATTCTTCGTAAGCTTTGCCTAAACCTTTGAGCGAACATCCCGGAAAGTACATGTAACTCATAAATTCCCCTTTCCGGCTGTTATGGATTTCTTATCAAGAGCGTTGAGCACGGTTTGTAGTTCTCTTTTATTTTTAATAGATTCCATTTTCAGGCCAATACGTCCCTGGAAAAACAGTTTCATCCCCATAACCGCCTGATTCATCATGGCCAAAGGCGCCGTTTTCAAGAACAGTTTCATAACCACCAGCATTTCGGTGCTGCGGCCATTCTTGAGCACATTGCCGAAAAATTCCTTGGCCAGAACCGGAATCGGGAATTTTTTGGGATAGACTTTGTCCTGAATCGCCCGGCGCTTGATAGAGTACATGATGTCGGTGATTTTAATTCCTTTCGGGCATTCGACGGTACAGGCATAACAAGAGGCGCACAACCACGATGTGTAGCTGCTGAGCACTTCGGCTTTAAAACCGGCCCGAACCATCGCCACGATTTGCCGGGGAGTATAATCCATGTATGTGCTTAAAGGACACATACCGCTGCAGGTGCCGCACTGAATACAATTATCCAGCTTTTCCCCGCCGGGAATCGCCGTGATTTCATCAGCGAATTTGGGGTCAAGCTCGGCTTCGTATTTCAGTTTTTGCCATCCATGCCACTCGGGCATAAATATCCTCCTATCGGATTATTAGTTATCTTAAAAGAAGTATTTTTATTTTCAGTCTGATTATTCATATTAATAAAGTAAATCGGTAACAAGCTGGTCGAAATCATTAGGAAACCGGATAACGGTGAACGGCCGTACACTATACTTTTTTGTATAGTTACGGCAAGCCAGTCGCGAATTATCGTTATCATCTGATCGACCTTCTCAATTTCGCTTTTGAAGATAGCAAAAAGCCATCTACAAGGCAAGGTATTTGTGAAATTGTTCACATATATGGGTAGAGTTTTCCCTATTGCGCGCCAATAGGTTAAAGCGATATGCTTATGGGGTCCAGCCATCTTGTATATCGTATTTTTAAAATAAACATCAGTCAACAATAATTGGTGCGCCCGGCGC
>CAZTNJ010000097.1:0-10864 GCA_964614835.1 uncultured Ignavibacteria bacterium
TGGCGAAACGGTCATACCGCATTCGATATGCGATTCAATTACCGAAATCAAACTGGTTTTCTGGTCGACATGGATAAGCGCCACATGCGAGAAATTACCGGCATAATCGTTACCGCGGGCTATCAAGGCCGAGGTCGCCACACCGCCCCGCGAAATCAATATATCGCCACTATGGATTGTTACTCCCAACACCGTGGCATAAGGGGTGGCCGATTGCTCGTTGATTCCCGGAGTCAGCGCCTGATATGTTGTATCCGGCGCTTGCAGCATGATTTCCTCCAAAGCGGCTCGGGTACCGTAAAGAATCCGATAAATCCGTTGACGGGTTTGCGGTAAATCGAAATTCCAATGGATTGTTTGCTTTTTAACCGCGGCACGCAATTCGGAAATATATTCGATATATCCCGATATTTTCTGTGGATAAGCGGCAACCAGGGCGCCGGTTTCAAATGCGTTCTTTTCCAAATCAGCATATATCTGACTTTCGGGAGGATACAGCGATCTTCTTAGCGAATCGATAAGGTTTCTACCCAGGCTTATTGATGAATCGATTTTACCTGCGATATCGCAATCGCCGGTCTGTTTCGCTTTCACGAACAGTGATTCGATTTCCTCCCAGCGCTGATCCTGATTCCAGACGAAAGTCCGGTTTTGTTCCGGTTTCGGCGGAATCGGTTCCGGGCCGGGAATCATCAGAAGTAGATATGCAGAGATTATCACGACAGGAATTAGATATAACCAATGGTGAAATTTCGATTGTCTACTATTCATGTCGAAATTTTATCTTCAATAGATTTATATTGCAATGCAAATTACTCGATGGTTGATAGAATTTGTTTCCTGCTGGCATACCACACGCCGAATAGCACCAAAAATCCCCCAATCGCGGTAAGCAATCCATATGATTCGTGCAGATAGGGGACAGCCAATGCCGTGGTGGCCACCGGTTCCAGATATAGATACACGCCGGCGCGAGCCGCTCCCAATTTCGATACGCCGATTTGCCAGAACCAATGCGCCAGCGCCGTAGCCAGTATTCCCAAAAATACGACAGCGGCCAGTATCTTAGCAGGCAGGTTAATTATCCTCGACCAATCGGAAGTTAATATCATAATTGAAAGGAAAATTATTGCCGCTGGAAGTATCAACGAAAAAGTCAATCCCAGAGGATCGCGTGAGCGCGAAAGATCACGGGTCACTATCGTATAAATTGCCCAGGTGTGCGCTGAAACCAATATCAGCCAATCGCCGCCCGAACGAAGCCACCCCAAGTTGCTGGGGTTCCCTTTCGAAATCAGCAGCAACACCCCCAGCGAAGCAATCAAAATACCGATTAGTAGTTTTCGTCCGATATGTTCTTTCAAAATGAAAAATGCCAGCACCGCCACAATCAATGGAATTAACGCGATAATCCAACCGGTATTTGTCGCGGAAGTATATTTCAAACCAGTTGATTGAATGATAAAATGAGCCGCGATTATTAACGCCGCCAGGGATAAGTTTTGATTACGGTAATTGAGATTTAATCTTACTTTGCGTAACTTTAATAATACCAACAGGGTCGGAATGCCCACGAGTAAACGAAGGCCGATTGTCTCAACAGGAGAAAGATATTCTAAACATATCTTGGTTGCAACAAAAGACCATCCCCAGATAATAACTGTCAGTAAAAGGAGTATATTAGCTAATAGCATTGAAAAAGCCTAAACCGATCGAACAAGTCAACTCATTCGATTTCCAGCAAATGCTTTCTTATCATATCCAGCGCGGCATATGTCGAACGCAATCGAGTTGCCGCCCGATTCGATTTAAATCTATATTCTTTGGTTATGGTATCATTCGCTGAAGCCAGTCCTATATATACCAACCCAACTGGTTTATCCGGCGTGCCGCCAGCTGGTCCGGCTACTCCGGTTATCCCCACGCCGATATCGGCGCCACAACGTTCACGGACGCCCTCGGCCATGAATTTAGCAGTCTCCGATGATACCGCGCCGTGCGCTTCGATAGCTACCGGCGGCACGTTCAGCAAATCGATTTTGATTTCGTTAGCATACGATATCACTCCGCCTTTGAAATAAGCCGACGAGCCGGAGATATCGGTGATAGTTTTGCCCAGAAGGCCGCCCGTACATGATTCAGCTACGGCCAGCGTCAGCTTCTTTTCATTCAGCAGAAACCCGATTATCGCCGGTAACTCATCGTTGTCGTAGCCGAATATATATTTGCCGATACGGTTTTTATATTTTTCAGTCAATTCGTTGATAGCGCTTTCAGCTTTGGCTCGATCATCAGTACTGGCGGTCAAACGAATATCCACGCCTTTATAGCTGGGCAGAAACGCGACCTTTATAAACGATTTCTCATCGATTATGTCTTTTACTTTTTCGAATATAGCCGATTCCATGATTCCGATTGTGCGAATTTTACGATGAATAATAATTTGCCCGCCGGATTTTTGCAGCAGCATCGGGATAATGCTATCGGTAACCATCGCTTCCATCTCCGCCGGTACCCCTGGAACTGAAACCAACGTCTTGCCGCGTTCTTCGAATATCATCCCCAAGGCTGACCCGACCTTGTTTTCGATTAGTTTCGCTCCCTGCGGCAAGAGAGCCTGATTCTGGTTGATAGGCGGCATGATAATTCCCAAATCCGAGTAGCGTTTTTCCAGGGATTTTAAAATATCCTCATGAAACACCAGTTGACGCTTAAAAAATTTGCAGAGCACTTTTTTAGTAATATCATCATGAGTTGGGCCGAGACCGCCGGTGATTAACACAAAATCGACTCGATTCATGGCCAGGCCGATAGCGCCGATTAAATCCTCCGCCTGGTCGCCTACGGTTGTATGATATGCCAGTTCGACTCCCGCTTCAGCAAATTTTTCGCCGATAAACGCGGCGTTGGTGTCAATTGTCTGGCCAAATAGAAGCTCATCGCCAATAGTTATCAATTCAGCCCGCATTATAATAACTCCAATCCAATCATTCTCGATAACACTATCAGTAATTCTAATACAATAGCGGCATAAACCCCGGCCGCCATATCATCAGCAACGATTCCATAGCCTCCCCTTAGTTTTTCCCATTCGCGCGCCGGCGGCGGTTTTATTATATCAAATATCCGAAACAGGAAAAAGCCGATTACGTAAACCAGCGCATTACGCGGAGCCATAAACAGGGCAATCGCCTGCCCGTAGATTTCGTCTATCACTATCGGATGACCATCGTGGCCATAGTAACGTACGCCATTATCGGCAAAATATATCACGAATGGATATGCCAGGATAAGTATCAACGCCTGATAATACCAGGCCGATGGCCAAAAGAACCAGAGTATTATCGCCGACAGCGCTGAACCCCAGGTCCCGGGCGCTTTGGGCAGATGGCCGGTAAATAAGCCGCTGGCGAAAGTGCGATGGAAATATTCGACAAATTTCGATTGGCTTTTTGATGTCATTTCAAAATCCCTTTCAATAATCCGCCCGATTTTAACAAATAATCGATACCGGTGCCTACCGTTAAGACCAGCGTTATCAGAATCATAGTATCAAAAACCGTATTTGTCATCGGAGAATAAAACATTTCCCAATTATAACCCTTGGGGATCAATAATGTTTTTAAATTAATGAAAACCAGGATACAGGATATTACGATCATCTGGGCGGCGGTTTTCCACTGGGCGGCAAATGATGGCGTTATTATCATCCCTTTGTAAGCGGCAAGTGAACGCAGCCCGGTGATAAAAAACTCCCTTACAATAATTACTGATATCATCCAGGTTTTAGCATACCCAAGGTTGACGAATGAAATAAACGCGGTCGATACCAGTATTTTATCAGCCAGCGGGTCCATAAACTTGCCAAAACCAGAGGTTATCCCCCGTCTGCGCGCCAGATAACCATCAAGCAAATCAGTGAGTGCCGCCACCACGAACACAATCGTAGCCGCAACCCGGCTATAGGGATTTTCGATAAGAAAAAGTACCATGTAAACCGGGGACAAGATAATGCGCGATAAAGTTAGCAGATTCGGCAAACTCATCTTAATCCCAAAATTGGCGAATAGGGTGCCCCGATTTAGTCCTATTATTGTTAAATTCAAACATTCGACGATAATATATATCAATAATTCAAATAAATCATGTCAAATTTGTGGAGTTGATTATATCCGAGGCTATGGGTATTTTTTGGTTGCCTAATATTTGTGTCAAAATGAATCCCGATTGGCTATTTTGAACCGAAAATATTACTTGACATAAACCGAAAATATGTTTAAGTATTAGTAGATTATTTTCCAACAAAATTAAAAATTGTGACCCGGGTAAACCAGGGTTTTGTTTTTAAATTCGAGCTACCTCGACCATATAAACCCGGCCGATATGCTGACCGCTGGCCTGAATAGTGATATCAGAGTCAACACCGGAAGCCGTTGCCGGATAATAGCAGATTGATGAATGAAAATTGGAAGTATGAAATCATATAGGCCATTTGAGGTTTAATTGGTAAAACTGCTTTAAGGGAGAGACGCGTATGAAAAAAGCTAAAGTTTTAAACTGTTTTATCTGTTTGGCCATTGTCGCGCTTGGGGCAAGCGCCGCATATGCGGCGTTGATCCCAAACGTCCCCGATGTGCAACAGCCGCCGACAGGTTCGCTCGGTAATCCTACCGACAATGCCTGCGCCCCCGTATCGGCGGTCAATATCACCCAGTATTGGGATGTCGTGATGGGTCATCCTAATGCTTCGATGGTCAATGCAGGAATGGTGCCAGCTACGGCTGCCGATTATCTATATTATTTTATGAATACAGATGATTGGCCGTTGCCGGGTCCGCCTCGGATGAATGGTACGCCCCCGATGTTTCCATCGGCGCCGGGGACATATAACGTTGACATAATGCCCGGATTCTACGAATTTGTCCGCTGGGATGCCGCCCACATGTTTGTTACCCCACCGCCGGTATTACCGGCAGGCAAGCTTGGTTACGATTGGACTTTCACTACTGACTATGCTATTGGATTTCCCGCCCATGTTGCCCAAATCGATTCCGGTCACCCGGATATCGTTTGTTTCACATATTGGAATCCGCTATTAACGCCGGTTAAAATTTTTGAACCGGTTCTTGGCGATACAGTATTTTTCTATATGTGGGGTTCGCCCCAACCTGGTTCGGTACCGCCAAACCCAATCGAAAACTGGAATTCCAATACAGGTCCCGAAGGGATCGGACACGCAGTTACCGGTATCGGCTATTATACCAATTTCAGTCCCGGTGGAGGACTTCCTGTTACCAACTGGATTGTTTGCCATGATAACTGGCCAACAACCAGAGTAAACGTGGCAATTCCCTGGACTAACTGGAAAGCAACCATAACCGCCAATCCGGGCGAAGAAATCGAGCCTCCTGATAGCCTCTACTGGAAAGACTACAACGACACGCTTGAGGGCGGCTATATGCCTGATTTCGACCAGAAGCAGGATTTCACCGGCGATTTAGTGGTTGACCCGGGTTATTGCGGACCGGTTTCGGTAGCCAATTCGCTCTGGTGGTTCCAGGGTAAATATCCCAATAGGCCGATTGTTCCTCCGCCGTTTTATCCTGCGAATCCGGTCGGGTTTGTCCAAATGCTGGCCACCCTGATGAAAACCACTCCTGGTGGCACTTATGTGGATAGCATGCAATGGGGTATCCAGCAATATCTCAACATGATGGGATTAAACGACCTGTTATATGAACATACGGTCTGGCGGCCGTCATTCCAGTATATCGAAGCGGAAATTGAACGCTGTCAGGATGTCACATTGCTGGTTGGGTTCTGGGTTATTGAGGAAGTAATCGAGGATATGCCTGGGCACTATCTTGTATTATGGCATCGTACTGGCGGGCATTATGTAACCTGTGCGGGTGTGAACTCGCAAGATCGTTTCATAGGGTTATCCGATCCCTACTTCGACAATTTCGAGGGCGGAATATGCTATGGAGTGTTACGCGGCCTTAATCATATGCACCCGCTGGGTCACAACGATGGCGTAAGCGCCTCGCACGATATCTACAATATCAACGACACGATAGTCTGCAGTCCGGGTGGAATATGGGAGCTTGATCATCCATTCTGGCATTCGCCGATACTTCAGACCCAGTTTTACAATCAGAACGAGGGTCAGCAATCGATGATGCTGCCCTGGAATTGTCCATTCCCGCCTGTAATGGGGGCTCTCTATTCCGAAATTGAAGCGGCCGTCATCGTTTCACCATACGAGGGTGTCCCCAGAATCAATGTAATACCCGAGTCGCTTAGCTATGCTCAATTGGTTAACACAAACAATACATACATCGATCAAATCGTGATTTGTAACACTGGAACAGCAACGCTATCTGTCGATTCCGTTCGGTGCGACTTAGCATGGGTTACTACTTCTTTTGCTGCTTTAACCTTATTGCCTGGGGCTTGCGATACAATTGATGTAAGTATCAATACAAATGCAATTATCCCAGGTGCTTATAGCGGCTATTTCCATGTTTACTCAAACGATCTCTTGACGCCGATAGTTAATAAACCCTTCATAAGCGTTCAGGTGACTGCGCCTAATATCCAGGTTACGCCCGATTCGATTTTCCACACGCAATTAACTAACACTATCGTAAATTACAGCAATGATTTCTCGATTAGTAATACAGGCGATGACAACCTGACTTATACAACTACCAATACTCTTCCCTGGATTACGCTGCTAGGGGTAACCGGCTTAATAATCCCTGGGAGCGCCGATATAATTGGCTTGAGCGTTAATACGACGGGAATCGCGCCCGGACTCTATGTCGATTCGGTGACAATTAACTCTAACGATCCCGACACGCCTGTCCTGTATAAACCGAAAATAGTTATCAGAGTCAGACAGATTCCGATTCCCGATTCTCTCTACTGGAAAGACTACAACGACACGCTTGAGGGCGGCTATATGCCCGATTTCGACCAGAAGCAGGATTTCACCGGCGATGGTTTGGTTGATCCCGGTTATTGCGGACCGGTTTCGGTAGCCAATTCGCTCTGGTGGTTCCAGGGTAAATATCCCAATAGGCCGATTGTTCCTCCGCCGTTTTATCCTGCGAATCCGGTCGGGTTTGTCCAAATGCTGGCCACCCTGATGAAAACCACTCCTGGTGGCACTTATGTGGATAGCATGCAATGGGGTATCCAGCAATATCTCAACATGATGGGATTAAACGACCTGTTATATGAACATACGGTCTGGCGGCCGTCATTCCAGTATATCGAAGCGGAAATTGAACGCTGTCAGGATGTCACATTGCTGGTTGGGTTCTGGGTTATTGAGGAAGTAATCGAGGATATGCCTGGGCACTATCTTGTATTATGGCATCGTACTGGCGGGCATTATGTAACCTGTGCGGGTGTGAACTCGCAAGATCGTTTCATAGGGTTATCCGATCCCTACTTCGACAATTTCGAGGGCGGAATATGCTATGGAGTGTTACGCGGCCTTAATCATATGCACCCGCTGGGTCACAACGATGGCGTAAGCGCCTCGCACGATATCTACAATATCAACGACACGATAGTCTGCAGTCCGGGTGGAATATGGGAGCTTGATCATCCATTCTGGCATTCGCCGATACTTCAGACCCAGTTTTACAATCAGAACGAGGGTCAGCAATCGATGATGCTGCCCTGGAATTGTCCATTCCCGCCTGTAATGGGGGCTCTCTATTCCGAAATTGAAGCGGCCGTCATCGTTTCACCATACGATTTACCTAAGATTAATGTGGTACCGGACACGCTTAGCTATGTGCAGTTAGTCAACATCACCAATACTTATACCGACCAAATTATCATAAGCAATATCGGAACAGCCCCGCTAAGCGTAACAGCAATGAGTTTTGATCTATCATGGGTGACTTTCTCGTTTGTACCCATGACTTTGCCGCCGGGTTCAGCGGATACAGTTGATGTTATTATCAATACTACCGGTATCTTACCCGGACCTTACAATGGTAATTGTCATATCAGTTCGAACGATCCGTTAGCCCCCGTTGTCAACAAACCGCATATCCGGATAAGGGTAACCGGGCCTAATATTGGTGTCGCGCCTGATTCATTATACCATGCGCAACAAACCAATACCAATTTCTCTTACCTGAATGACTTCACTATCAGCAACAGCGGCGATGGCAACCTGTTGATTGCCAGTGTCACCAATACTTTGCCGTGGGTGACATTGATAGGCATCCCGCCAATGATACCTCCGTTGGGTAATGCGTCTATCGACATCAATGTAAATACCGCGGGTATTGCCCCGGGAACTTACCTTGATTCAGTCACGATAAACTCAAATGATCCGACACGGCCAACATTGATAAAGCCGAAAATCGTAATCAATGTAACTCCGCCGCAGCAGGTCGATAGCCTGTTCTGGAAAGATTATAACGGACCACAAGTACCCGAAGGATTCATGCCTGATTTCGACCAGAATCAGGATTTTGACAACAACGGCTCGATTGATTTAGGATACTGCGGCCCTGTGTCTGTCGCCAATTCGTTCTGGTGGTATCAGGGAAAGTATCCCGATAAGCAAATTATTCTGCCCGGATTCTATCCCGGCAACCCGATGGGATTTATCCAGGTGCTGGCTCTAATGATGAAAACAAACGCGACAGCCAACCCCGGTACCAATGTCGATACCATGCAGGCCGGAATCCGCCAGTATATCCAGATGATGCACCTTGATACCTTATTCTATGAACATACTATCAAACAACCCACGTTTGACACTATTGTTACCGAACTCGTACGCAGCCAGGATATTACATTATTGCTCGGGTTCTGGTATATCGAGGATGTCATCCCTGTCGGCCCCGGCCAATGGTTGATTAACTGGCGTAGAACCGGCGGTCATTATGTCACGGTCGCTGGAATCAACGAACAGGAAGGCTTAATCGGCATCTCTGATCCCGATGCTGATAATTTCGAGATGGGTATCTGCAGCGGCGTGTTGCGCGGGCTGAATCATATCCATCCTGCCGGCCACAACGATGGCGTCAGCGCTTCCCATGACATCTACAATATCGGTGTACCGCCCTGCAGTCCCGGCGGATTGTGGGAATTGGAACACGCCTACTGGCACGGCCCGCATCTGCTCACCCGCTATGCTAATCAAAATGGCGGTATGTTTATGGTGACCGTCCCATGGCAATGTCCGCAAATTGAACCGATGGTTGGCGCAATCTACACCGAAATCGAGGCTGCCGTTATCGTATCACCGCGGCAACCGATACCTTGCGCTTATAAACCTGGGGATATTAATGGCGATGATATTGTGATCGGCGGCGATGTCACCTATGGCGTCCGCTATTTCAAGGGCATCGGAAGTCAACCGCCTGATTCATGCTGGAACGATTCGACTCAAAACTGGCTATATGCCGCCGGCGATGTCAACGGCAATTGCGAATTCAGAGGCTCGGATATCACTTTCTTAGTCGCTTATTTCAAATCTATCCAGCCAGCTCTGAAATGGTGCCGCTGGACTCCGCCTATAGTCATGCCTCCAGCCGTCAATCGCGAAGGGGATAAGACTGTTCCGATGATAATTCCATCCGAAACTAAGTAGCGCACCCCCGGTTCCTGAAAAACCCCTCTTTCCATATTGGGAAGGGGGGTTCTTTTTGGCCTACAATTAATTTAAAAGGGCGACCGTGGTCGGCGTCGCCCTTATCTGGCCTGGGTAAAGGCCGTTGTGCGTTGGGGGGTGAAGTCGGGGAGTTTTATGCTGACTTCCGCTATTAATGCGAAACACGATTTTACATCTGATAAGATCTACTATGTTTTAAGGTGCCTTTAAACAAACTGCTTTTAATTTGATCATATTTGCTTTTCTGTAGTTTATTCAAGACCGATTTGATTTTCTCATCGGCGGCTAAACGAAAATTATCCGCGTCGGTTCTGACGATTTCCGGATTGGCTAAATGGTCCGGTTGAGTTGCCTCGACCTGGGCGCCGATATCGGTAAGGATATTCTGAATATGAATTGTCTGTGAATACGAGAGATTGAGCGCGTCCCGCATCATCGATGCCATCTGATATATATTAAACTCGCGAAGCTGTAATGGTTGCGCTGATAACATAACGGCTGAAGTCAGTAGTGTTATCACGATTATTGTCAGCTTTATTTTTCTCATCTGGCCGCCTGCCTTTCTTTGTTTCTGAAGATTTGACACAACACGATTGGTAAAAGTAAATAATGTATAGAAAAAGATACAATCGGACGAATTCCCTTGATAGTAAACATAAATAAAGTAAAATTCGCTTTATGAAATTCCTCTGCGATGACAACCTCGGCAAGTTGGCCCGCTACCTGCGGCTAATGGGTTTCGATACCGCATTCGTTACTCCTATCAGCGATGCCCAGTTAATCGCTTTGACGCTTAAAGAAGACAGAATAGTAATCACCCGCGATTTACATTTAGCAGAGAGAATAGAACCGGATCAAGTGGCGGTCGTTGATACCGATTCCCCAGAATTACAGCTTAAAGAAATTCTCGCAAGATTTAACCCGCCGATCCAGCGCCACCAGTTTTTCAGTCGCTGCTTAATCTGCAATGAACTATGCCGCGAAATTAGCCCGGAAGATATAAAAGACAAAGTATTCCCCTATATCTTGCGAACCAAAAGCCAGTTCCGGCAATGCCCAAGATGCAACAGGATATACTGGCAGGGAAGCCATTATAAACGGATGTTCGATAAGCTCAATCAACTCCTTGAAAATCAATAGAATAGGTTTTTGGAACAGCCTTAAGTGTTAATTTGTTGTCTTGGAGGAGTGTATCCGTAAATGCCTTGACAATTT
>CAZTNJ010000098.1:0-2189 GCA_964614835.1 uncultured Ignavibacteria bacterium
TACTGAACCGGGGATTTTGGCTGATTTTGATGGCTTTTCATCTTATACCGATTCCTCCGCTGAAAACCCGATAGGGCTTAGAATCTCGCAAAGAAGCTATGGTTGGAATAATGGAAGCAAGTTTATCGATGTCGAATTCACCATTGTCAATATCAGCGGCGCGTCGCTTAACGACCTGCGAGTTGGCCTCTATTGCGATTGGAATCTATCGGACTCACTTTCGATGGATGATATCGCTGGTTATGACGATATCCTGTCTTTGGGATATATTCAGAATCAGCAAAACGGATGGTGCGCCGGAATAAGGCCTTTAACTTCAGCCGCGTCATCTTATAGGATAATAAATACTCAAACCGAAGTATTATCAGGTTTGTCGGATTCCACTAAAGCCTCATTTATGAACGCTGGTTTTGCCAATATATCGTCCACAAATCCCGCCGATTATTCGAACCTGATATCAGTTGGCCCTTTCAATATAGCGGCAGGCGATTCCGAAGTGATTGCTTTCGCTTTTGTGGCCGGCGAATCATTACAGGAATTGCATAATCAGGCTTATCAGGCTTTCTGGATGTATCCAGGAATTATCAATCCGATAGACGAGTCACCGACTCCAGCCGATTATTCACTTATGCAAAACTACCCCAATCCATTCAATAGCAGCACGGTAATCGATTTCAATTGCGAATCGGCCACCGAATTGACTATCTATGATGTCACCGGCCGTTTGGTGAAATCATTCAGTTTAAGTTCTATGGGATCATCCAGCGTGGTTTGGGATGGCATGAATCAGAAGGGGGAGAAGGTTAGCACGGGAATTTATTTCTACCGCCTCAATAACCAGCCGCTATCCGCCGTAAAGAAAATGACTCTGCTAAAGTAAGTAGTACCCCTAAAGAATAAGCGTTGCAATCCCCGGCTCGAAGCCATTCGAGACGGGGATTATTATTTACTCATTTATCCGGCCGGGTCGCGATTAGTTTTTCAAATCGCTTCCGCAATAAGCGCACTTGGTGGCTTTGATAGGAATAGCCGAAAGGCAATGCGGGCATTCTTTGGTGGTAGGAGCCGCTGCCGGAGCGGGTTTGGCCTTAAAACGGTTAACCTGCTTGATCAATAAGAATATCACGAATGCGACTATTACAAAATCGATTATCGAATTCAGGAACAATCCGTAATTGATTGTGGGGGCGCCGGCTGCTTTGGCGGCCGCCAGCGAAGAATAAGATTCTTTCGACAGATTGATAAACAGGTTGGAAAAATCGACATTACCCAGAAGCAGCCCCAATGGGGGCATCAAAACCTCATTGACAAGAATCGTAATTATCTTGCCGAACGCGGCGCCGATAATGATACCGATTGCCATGTCGAGCACATTACCGCGCATGGCGAATTCTTTGAACTCTTTGAACATATTACCTCCTCAAGATAGCTCAGTCTTTTAGGACCTTTTATAATTATAGGAATATTTATAATAATAGTCCACTAATTATTAGAAAGGCAGATTATTGACCCAATCGCCGATT
Organism: uncultured Ignavibacteria bacterium; assembly: GCA_964614835.1. Taxonomy (GTDB): domain Bacteria; phylum Zixibacteria; class MSB-5A5; order UBA10806; family 4484-95; genus JAAYTW01. The sequence goes on from CAZTNJ010000098.1 coordinate 1,524, forward strand.
CAATCCGCATTAATATTGCGGGTGGAATCCCTATCGCTGTCAATTCGGTCTAAAATTTCCGCGCCTAATGTATCATTATATGTATTGGATGATGGGGGCAAGTATCCGTATCGGATTATCGCCCGCTTGAGATTGCCGGTTCCGATGTATTTATCAACCTTTATAATTGCAAAACCGTGATCGGCGGTGCGAATAGAATATCTCTGTGTTTTTAGTATCGCCATACTGGTTGTTTTAGATTGTCTGAGGCCTGTACGAAATTCTTTTGGAGGACGGGGGGGAAGCAACTCGAAATACGATTCTCTCAAACCAGAATTATACAAAGATGGGCTGGATATATGCACGCCGTTCTTTTCATACAAGTAAAAGTCATTATCATAATCGCGAGCCTTCGTATATTTACGCTTGGTGAAACTATACCCAGAACTATCGTGGAGCATGTCGAAATAGATCGTTAATTGACCGACTTCTTTCGATACGAAGATTAGCGTTTCGGAACTAGCTCCAAGCGTGCCGTCGGCGGTTAGCATCCTTATCCAGGTTTGATAAATATGGCCATTTATTAAATCGGTAATCTCAAATGTCTCCTTGCTGGCGTCGCCATCGGTATCGCCGGGATAGGGAATGAGGTTATATAATTTTCCGCAATCCGATGGCGATTCAGCC
>CAZTNJ010000098.1:2199-10836 GCA_964614835.1 uncultured Ignavibacteria bacterium
ATACCCGCCCGAAACGAATTTCCCTGGTCGGTCGATTTTCCACGACAGGGTGGCTTTGCCATTAAATGCGACAGCCCTTAAATCATAAGGGATTGGAATGGCGACTGTCGGCGACGCTGGTTCGATTTTCGGTTTGGGGGCGCAAGATAATAAAAACGCCAAAAATAACATGGCGATAATCTTAAAAGATGTTTTATTCATTCCAAAATTCGAAAAATATAGTGTCGGAAAATTCACGCCGAAATTTTACTCTAATCCAAAAACTACCCCGAAATGTATCTGCGATGTATTCAGACTCATCTTAAAACTTTCCGGCTGTCCGTAAAGTTGCGAAACCGGCATCTGGGCGCTTCCGATAGTCCAGTCGCCGCGAATATCGCCTTTGATTTTTCGGGTTAGAGGTGTCTCGACTCCGATAGAAAAGTTACTGGCCAAGGCCACTTTCGTGTGCCTTACATAATAATCGATCGCGTGATCGAGCCGCATCGAGAAGAAAGTTACGCCTGCCGAAACGAATGGAACAATTGTCTGCTTGTCATAAAAATCGAATAAAATCATCGGGGATACCGCTATTTTCATGACATCCAGATTGAGATTTTGCGTTTGCGAGAAGGGGAGAGCTCCATCGTAGCCGTCGAAACGTTTCTTGATTGAACTGGTATGGTAGCCAACTTTAAACTCTAACCCAAAATATCTTGAAAAGCGTTTGCGCAAACCGGCGCCTATATCGATTCCGCCTTTAAAATCCTTAATCTTATCGGTTGAGCCAAATTCCTGGGAGTAGTGATTATTGGCCCAATCGGTAAAATCGGAAAAATGAGGCCCCCACACATAACCCATTAACACGAAAACCGATTGATTTTCATATTCCTGGCTGCGATTGTAGCCGTGAGTTATTTGACTGGAAACATCTCCGGCCAGAAGTATCAACGAACCAATTATCAAAACAACTTGTTTAATCATGCGGAAATATGCAATCGATTAGGCAGGAAAGTCAACAAAAAGGAAGACGACACGGGCCTTTATAGATGATTTTATGATATTTTTCGCTGTTTGCCAAAATTGCCTTGACCGGCGATTGCTGGATTTGTATTATAGGGGGCGCATCGGGATAGGGCAAATAAAAGCGTTGTCTGAATGCGCCGGAACGATGCCGGTTAAAGGCATATTTCTGATGCCACCCTAGCTCAGATGGTAGAGCAACGGACTGAAAATCCGTGTGTCCGCAGTTCGATTCTGCGGGGTGGCATTTTTAATTTGATGATTTATCCAACTCGCTTTAAAGGAGACGGCCATGATCAAGTATGGGTTTATTAAAAAAGTAAATTGCGATTACCAGCAGCTTTTGGAAAAACTCCCGGCCGCGCTTAAAAACGAAGGTTTTGGCATATTGACTCAAATCGATGTGCGAGATACTTTAAGGCAAAAACTCAATGTCGATTTCCCCAAATATATGATTCTCGGTGTATGCAATCCGACGCTGGCTTATCAGGCGCTTCAGAAAGAGACCAATATAGGTTTGATGCTTCCCTGTAACATCATCGCCTATGAAAAGGATGGAGGTACTTACATAGCGATCGCCAGGCCCTCGGTCGTAATGAGCGGCGTCGATAACCCCAGCCTGGGCGAAATCGCATCCGAAGCCGAATCGCGGTTAGAAAAAGTCTTTAATAACCTATCCTAAATATGAATAAAATGAAAACGCCCATGTTAATTTATAGATGGCTTACTGGATTTATCGGAATTGGACTTGCTTTGTTTGTTTTGAACGGATGTTCGGCGCATATTCGCCCGCAGCCGAAATTTACCTGGCCGGAGATGGCCGAGAGTAAAATATCGGGAAAGTTCGCGCTGTATTTATCTCCCAAAGCCGTAAAATCGGTTGCCAGATCGGTTTCTACCGATGAATTCAAGCATAGGGATTTGAAGATAGGCGAAGCAGCCGCCAAGCTTGTTCATCAGGCTTGTTTGGCAGTTTTTCAGGATGTTGTCGTGTTCGATAAATTGCCCGATACCGAACAGCTAAAAAGCGCCGGATTCAGGGGAATCTTGAAACTCGATAGTATCCTAACGATAATAAATATGCCCTCAAGTTCACTGAAAGGCGATTCAGCTATCTATACCGATATGAGTATAAGGCTTGGGCTCAATTGTTCAGCCGAAGATTTTTTAATCAAGCAGGAGATCCCTTCGACTTTTGGCCCGGATGGGCAATATGGCAAAAAATTCAGCGGTAAAGAAATCAAATCGATCGATAAAATCCTAAAGGATTTGACCGAGCGCATCCTCAAAGAATCGGGCGCGAATTTGGCACAATCTCTGGCCAATATATACGGCGCTCGTCCGTAAGCCGATATTCAATTGCCTTGCGTTTGCCCGCTTCTGTATTTATATACCCACAGTTATGATAGTAAATCTAAATAAGGAATTGTCTTGAATTTTCGTTTGGATTCATTCGTATGCATTGACTTGGAGACGACCGGTCTCGATTACGATTATGATAAAATTATTGAAATAGGCGCGGTTAAATATCTCAAAGGGGAGAAGGCTGGAGAATTCTCTCAATTGATAAATCCCGGTGTCTCGATAACTCCCGATATAACTCAGCTAACCGGCATTTCCAATGATGATGTCACCGATTCGCCTTCCATAGATGAAGTAATTCCCCACCTCGAACAATTCTTGGAAGATACGCCCCTATTTGTCGGCCATAATGTTTACTTCGATATATCGTTTATTAAAAGACATCTAACCGAAAAATACTCCACCATAATAAACAGCTTGGCGGCTGATACCGCCGCCTTGGCTCGTTTGGTCTGGCCGGGGCAGAAATCATATTCGCTATTTAATCTTTCAGTATTTATCGGAATCAAAGAGCCGCCTACACATAGGGCGCTTAAGGATGCCGAAGTCACCGCCGAACTTTACCTGCGGGAGATAACCACTCTAGCGCATCTTCCTAAAAATATGCAAAATCTGGCCGCCGGGCTGTTGTTCGGAATGCAGTTGAAGGGAGCGGTTTTCTCATCTCTGGAAAGCATCGCCAAGCGCTTTCCGCAGTCAACGACCTACACATATGATTATGGCGATAACATTTTCGGGTCAGGGGAAATCAATCATGTTGCGGAATATGTCGAAATTCACCCCGATAAAATAACTGATTATTTCGATACTTCCCTCCGCCAATCGATAACAGAATATGAAGAGCGCCCCCAGCAAATCGAGATGGCTAACCAAGTGGCCGGCGCGTTTAATCGTTCGGAGATATTTTTGGCTGAAGCACCGACCGGGGTTGGCAAATCGCTGGCGTATTTAATCCCGGCGATTATCTGGGCCAAAACCAACGGCGAAAGCGTTATCATATCGACCGGCACTAAAAATCTTCAAGACCAATTATTTAATAAAGATATTCCTCAAGTCGCTCGTGCTCTTAAATTGGATTTTAAAGCAGTGCTCCTCAAAGGACGCGCAAACTATCTCTGCTTGTTCAAGTATTACGAGTTGCTTAACGAGGCGATATCGTCATTTGGGCAAGAAGAAAGGCAGGCATTGCTTTCGCTTGCAGTATGGGCCGAAACAACCCGGACTGGCGATATTTCGGAATGCACCGGTTTCTCGATTTCACGCTGGCGCTATCTCTGGGCCCGGGCTTCTTGCGAAGGGAATTTCTGCCTTGGTAAAGTTTGTAATCACTACAAAAGATGTTTCTTATATAAGGCCAAAAACGAAGCCGCCAGCGCCCACATAAAAGTAATCAACCATCATCTTTTATTCGCCGATTATAGCTCCCGTGGCGATTTACTGGCAACTTCCGGACACGCGATTATCGATGAAGCCCATAATCTCGAAAAAGTGGCCGCCTCATATCTTGGACCGGAAATATCATTCAGCCAGTTTTTAACGCTTTTCAATCAGATTTTCACGGTCAGGCCGGTCGAAACCGGTTTTCTGGCGTTGGCTAAAATGCGAGCCCTTACTGTTGATAGGGAAGAGGCCAAACGCATAAATAATGAAATCAGCAAAATCCAACGTAAACTGATGGCCGCTCGCGGCGATTCGAATGAGTTTTTTGATAAACTGACCAGCGCTGTCGTTTCCGGGACCAACGAGGAAACCAGATCGCGGGAAATCAGCTACAACGACATCACCAGATTTGTTCCGCAGTTGGTTATCGATAAATTCGACAACAGCCTTAAAGGACTCGAAATGGCCTTAATGAATCTTTCTGAATTAATTGAAGAATCGGATTCGTTGAAGGATAAGCTGGAGTTATCGGTTCGTGCCAAAGCCTTGTCACAAGATTTACGCGATTGCCGTCAGGCCTATGAATTTTTGACAGTATCCGACAACAAGGATTTCGTCTATTGGATAGAGATGGCCCGAAAAACCGACGCCCGAATAGTCAGCGCTCCGCTGGAGGTCGGCAAGATCCTCGATTCGGGATTTTATGATCGCCTGAAAACCCTGATTCTCTGTTCGGCGACTCTTTCAGTGGCTGGCGATTTTTCCTATTACAAACAACGGCTCGGGCTAAATCTGAATTCGGCTGATAGGACATTCGAAAAAGCCCTTGATAGCCCCTTTAATTTGAAACGCAACATCGGTTTCTATAGCGCCGGATTTTTACCTAATCCGAACGCGGCCAATTTCGATAAAGAATGCGCCGAGGTTATCTACGATTTGTTCGCTACCGTAAAGGTCAAGGGCATGATATTGTTTACTGCTTATAAAAATATCGTTTCGGTCGTCGATTCAATCGGAGGCCGCCTGTTAGACAGCGGTTTCGAGCTGTTTGTTCAGGATGGCAGCCAGAGTCCGGCCCGATTGCTTTCGCGATTCCGAGGTTCGACCTCGGGAATATTATTCGGAACCGATAGTTTTTGGGAAGGCGTGGATTTGCCGGGCGAAGATCTTCAGCTTCTGGTTATTGTCAAGTTGCCCTTTTCGGTCCCCGACAAACCCTGGATTAAGGCGAACCTCGATAGAATAGATGCCAGAGGTGGGACGTCATTTATGGAATTTTCTTTACCCGAGGCGGTGATAAAATTCCGCCAGGGTTTCGGCCGCTTGATTAGGAAAAAGACCGATTCCGGTTGTGTAGTAGTACTCGATCCAAGGCTATCCGGAAAAGAATACGGGAAATATTTTATCAAATCCGTTCCCCCGACTCTGTTTACGGCGGCCAACCACAATGAATTAACCGTTGCTATAAAGCAGTTTTTTGAATTTTCCAGGCAATAGAAAATAAATCCCCATACTTAAGCCATTTTAGTCTTAATTAAAAACGGCCCTGGTGGGCCGTTTTCAGATGAGGAGAAATATGCGGGGAAATTTTATTTGGAAACGCTTACCGTGATTCCCCAATTGTAAGGGTCTCGCGGCTTGGCCGAATTCCAATCGTTGAAAGAGTGTGAATCATCGCTGACATAGTGAACTTCATAAGTGCCGGGATCCAGTGTGATATCGTCGTCATAAAGGCGATTTTTACGGGCTCCGCCAGCCGGTTCGGTGTTGCGCCAGGTCATCTCCCAAACAGACCTGCCGGTACGAGTGTCGATTATCCAGCCGTAATCGAACATCTCCGATGGGTCACCTTCGCCGATGGCATAAATATGGATCCGGGTGGTTTTCGTCAGCGTAAATTTGTCGCGACGTTTTTCATTATCGCGCACGCCGACAATTTTAACTAATATATTTGAGCTGGCTTCAATTTCCTTGGAAGTGGTTTTTATCAGGTCGCCGGTTTTATATCCATTACCGGGATAGATCGCGATCCCCCAGGCGGTCGGATCATAGGGGGGAGAGTCGTTCCAATCGTTATAGGCATGGCTGTCATCGGTGGAATAATAAAGGACATAATCGCCTTTGGCCAGCGTAACGTCGCCGTCGAACATCCGATTTTTACGGGCGCCTCCCGCGTGTTCGGTGTTTCTGTAGGTCATCTCCCAGACTATCCGGCCGCTGGCGGCATCCTGAATCCAGCCATAATCGGCAAACTCTCTATTCGAATTGCCGTATTCGCCAATCGCATAGATATGCACATTGGTGGAATTGGTAATCTTAAAAGGCTGTTCGAAGAAATCATCGTTGCGTGCCCGCGTAAATTCGATAAGCGATGTTCCCCGCGATGGGGGCGTATATTTACGGAAAGTGGAGTTGATAAAACCGGTTGATGGTAAAATCGTGATTCCCCAATTCATCGGGTCGAAAGGCGGATTGGCATTAAATCTCGGAAAAGAATGAGAGTCATCGGTAACATAGGTGAGAATATAGTCGCCGGCCGGCAGTTGCACCTCTTCATCGAAAAACCTATTTTAACTTTAACCGCCCGCCCACCGATAATACCACCGGGTCATTTCCCAGACTTTATCGCGGGTTTTGGCATTGATAATCCAGCCATAATCGGCCGGCGAATCGGATCCCGAAAGGATTTCGCCGATTGCATAAATTCTAATCGATGATTGTTTGTCGAGGCTGAAACCGCTCTGGATATATTTGGAATCGCCGATTTTATTAAAACAGAGTAAGGCTCCAGGTAAGTCGCCGGTGACTTCATATAAATTGATATTGCTTTTTGTAATTTCGGATGATGATATTTTTACATAACAATCGACCAGAAGCTTTTCCAATTCGCCGCTGCCGCGATCGCCGAAAACATCTCCCAGAAAATTAAAAAAATCGCCGGTACCCTTAATCGTGATGTTTCCGAAAAACTGGGTGCCGGCGAAATAATACAATTCGTATTTGCCTTTATCGAATCCTACAGTCTCTGATGCTTTCCGTAGATTTCTATCGCTTCGAACTCTATCGGTGTTATCTGATGTCATTTTCCAGACAACCCGCCGTGTCCCGGAATTGATTATCCAGGCATAGGCGCATAACTCTTCGTTATACTTAAGCCGGGCTCCGACCGCCTCTATGTCCAGGCGGGCTGGTTTCGCCAATTCGAATCCCCGCGTTTCAAATTTGTTCGATTGAATGTTGTCGATACTAAGAAGCAATTCTGCGCTCGCGACCGCCAGTGGCGCAAATACCAGCAGAGCGCATACCACCAATGTCGTTTTTGGGTCTTTCATAATCTTAACCCTCATGTTTAAGGTGGCCTTTCAGTTGTCAATCCATTAATGGATACGCAAAGTTGTTGTCAGGGTTGCACTTTAATTTTATTAAATTTTAGTTAATTGAATTTACCCAATATTCCTAATTATTTTTCCGGTAATGACATGCGGGGGTAGAAAGCCCCAAAATACCCAAATAGCTTGATGGTATATATTTTCGCCGATTAATTAATCGTACAAAATATAACTTGCCGGAAAATAAGGAGAATAATATATTGGCGACGCATCTTAAAGGACTGCTGTCTTTAGCCGGAGTGGTGGAACTGGCAGACACGCTGTGTTCAGGGCGCAGTGACCACAAGTCGTGGGGGTTCAAATCCCCCCTCCGGCAGATTAAATCCCCTTGAATCGCAACAAGTTATATAAACCGGCAGGGGAATCTGCCAAATTTCTGCCATCGACTTAATAAGGTAGCCTGGAAATTGCCTCTCGGTGAGCCTCAGGAGATAGGTGGGCATATATCATAGTCGTAGTAATATCCGAGTGGCCGAGGAGCTCTTTTATTGCTGGAATCGGGACGCCGGCCATGGCCAGGTGCGAAGCAAATGTGTGGCGCAGGTCGTGGAGCCTTCCTTTGATGCCAAGCTTTCTGCATAACAACAAAAACTGATCCGTTAATGTGTTCTCCCGGGGATATGGCCTACAAACATATCCATCGCCGGACGCCCGCTTCTTCTTCAATAGCATTTCATTTAATTTATCTGATATCGGGATAGATCTTAATTTGCCTGATTTAGTACTGAATCCATCATAAGGCTTTATAGTAATTTTTTTATCTTTGAGGTTTACGTCGCGCCAGCGAAGCGAAAATAATTCACCCCGGCGCATACCCGTTTGCGATAATAATATAATCGCTGATTTAAGCGGTTCGGCTGCCGAATCAATTAGCAGTTCGAGTTCATCTTTAGTAAAATAATGAAAGCTTTTATCCGTCCTGATCGATTTTAATTTATTTATCGGGTTATAATCAATAATATCCCATTCAATAGCGCGATTTAGGATAGCCTTGATAAGCATCAGGATTTTATTCCACGACGTTTTGCTGTGTTCCTTTAGGTATAGAGCCTGGAACTCTTGTAATAGCCCGGGAGTGATCAATTGAATTTTCGTGATGTTCCTATCCGCCAGGAAAATATTGAATCGCTTAATCCGAATCATATCGCGCTTGAAGGTCTCTGGCCGATGAACCTTGTGGGAATATTCGCGATATCGAGATAAAACATCCATCCAGGCGGCGGAGCCTTTTCGCTTCGGCAAGTTATCATATTTTTGTTCAAATAATTGTTGGCGAATGCGTTCAAGTACAGTTTCGGCCTCCTTCTTGGACCGGCCGACGATTTTACGAACACGTTTTTTGGTGCGAGGGTCGGTATAATCGATGCCCCAGTGTAAACCAGATTGATTTGATATCTTATATAAGCGCATTTGTAAAACTTATGTAATAATACTTATTTATCGGTTATTCTTTTTCCGTCCAGTCCTTGCAAAGGACTTCCGCTTGTTCCAAAACAAGCTCCGT
>CAZTNJ010000099.1:0-10574 GCA_964614835.1 uncultured Ignavibacteria bacterium
TAGAACCGGGGAAATATAGATCAAAAATCCGAATTTATAAGGAGGAAACGCCAGGGCCGTGAAAATCGCCGAAAGGATAATAAGGATTAGCTTATTTCGCATTTAATCTATCTTATCCCGATTCTACCTGTTTTTTAAAATCATACTTTGACCGGTCATCTCTTTCGGTTGGGGAATACCAAGATATTGCAGCATTGTCGGGGCGATATCGGCCAAAACCCCGTTGTCTCGCAAATCGCCGCGATACTGGTCATCGATAAGCACCAGCGGCACTGGATTTGTTGAATGAGCCGTAAACGGAGTTCCATCTGGTTCGCGCATAATTTCGGCGTTACCGTGATCGGCGGTCAGGAAAACCACGCCGCCCCTGGCCAAAATAGCTTTTATCACTTGTCCGATTCCATTATCGACTGCCTCAACGGCCTTTACAGCGGCGTCGAATACGCCTGTATGGCCGACCATATCGCAATTCGCGAAATTTAGGATTATCACATCGTAACTATCGGAATTAATCCGTCGCAATACCTGCGCCGTAACTTCAGGAGCCGACATCTCCGGTTGAAGATCATAGGTTGCTACCTTTGGAGATTGAACCAAAACCCGGTCTTCGCCCTCGAGAGTGCGTTCTACCCCGCCATTGAAGAAGAAAGTAACGTGCGGGTACTTTTCGGTTTCGGCGATTCGAAGCTGTTTTAAGCCAGCGCGCGAGATGACCTCGGGAAAGATATTATCGAGACGAACCTGGGGAAAGGCGACGTCCGCCCTTAAACCGACTTCATATAGAGTAAGCGAAGTCAAATTGACTATTGCTTTGGGATTTCTTTCGAAATCGGCGAAAGTTTCGTCGGTAAGGGCATGGGATATTTGTCGGGTTCTATCGGCGCGAAAATTAAAAAATATGACGTTGTCGCCGCTGGATATCAGTCCGCTGTCAAGACCGATTCCACTTATAGCCAGCGGTTCCATGAATTCATCAGTGTTGTCGCGCTCATAATGCTTTCTAACGGCCGCCACAAAATCATCGGTGATTTCGCCTTTGCCGGAACACATCAAATCGTAAGCCACCTTAGTTCGTTGCCAGCGTTTATCGCGATCCATCGCATAATATCTGCCAATAACCGTCGCCAATTTGCCAGCGCCAATTTCCCGGCATTTCTGGTTCAGTCCGGCTATAAAATCAACTCCGCTGAATGGGGAGGTATCCCGTCCATCGAGGAATGCGTGCACGAATACTTTATTCAACCCTTTGTTTTTACACAGTTGCAGCAACGCGTACAGATGTTTCTCCGATGAATGAACGCAGCCGTCAGACAAAAGTCCCATCAGGTGAAGCGACCTGCCCGATTTGATGGTCTGCTCGATTGCCTTGTTAAAGGCGGGGTTAGTGAAAAAATCTCCATCTTTGATAGATTTATCGATACGGGTGACTTCCTGATAAACAATCCGGCCAGCGCCAAAATTCAGATGGCCGACCTCGGAATTGCCCATCTGGCCTTCTGGCAAGCCGACCGATAATCCCGACGCGCCCAATGTCGTATGGGGATATTTATTCCAGTAATAGTCGAAATTCGGTTTGCGGGCCGCTTTGATCGCGTTGAAATCATTGCTATCGCGCATGCCGAATCCATCCATGATAAGCAACATTATGGGACGTCTTTTAGTATTATTCATAGCGTAAGGTTACCCCGCGTTTTCCAGGTTCACAATAACCGATTTCAACAGCTCCATAATTCGCCAGACCCCTTAATAATTCCGGACAATTTTCCGGCGAACAAAATATCGTTAAACCGATTCCCATATTAAATACCTGATACATTTCTTTTATCGGTGTTGAGCTTATCCTCTGAATCGCTTTAAAGATACCTGGAACGGCCCAGTTCGATATCTGAACGATCGCCTGAATACCTTCCGGCAGTACTCGTACGATATTTCCCTCGAAACCGCCGCCCGTTATATGCGCGATTCCTTTAATCTTACCCGATGCCAACAAAGGTTCCACCGCTTTTAAGTATGGGCGATGGATTTGCATTAAATCATCATAAATTTCGTTGCCGGTTTCCGTTAGTTTATCTCCGCGCTTCATCTTGGCCATATCAAAAAACGCCTTACGCGCCAGCGAGTAGCCGTTGGTGTGAAGACCGCTGGAAATCAATCCTATTATTTTATCCCCCGGCTTAATCGATTTGCCATCAATAATCTCATTCTTGCGTACCCAGCCGACAATGAAACCGGCCAGGTCGTACTCGTTATCGGCGTAAAATCCCGGCATTTGCGCGGTTTCGCCGCCAAGCAAAGCTGTCTGATTTTCTTTACATGCGATGCTCAATCCCTTGATAATATCCAAAACGGTGGATTGCTCCAACCTTCCCAAACCGAGGTAATCGAAAAAGAAAAGCGGTCGGGCCCCGCAACAGAGGATATCATTTACCAGGTGATTGACCAAATCCTGGCCGATTGTATCGTGTCGTCCGGTCGCGAAAGCCAGTTTCAACTTGGTACCAACACCATCGGCCGACCCAACCAGCACAATATCGCTGCCGGTAATTTCCTTTAGCGAATACAACCCGCCAAATCCGCCGAAATCTCCCATAACCGATTGGCCATAAGTGGTCTCGACAAACTGCCGCATCATCGCCTTGACTTTATCCCCGGCGTTGATATCGACGCCGGCATTGGCATAACCCGATTGTTTGGTCATTAGAGTAATTTGTAGCCGTTAATTTCGAGTTCGAATTTTAAACCCAGAAATTCGGCGGCGCGACGGCAAACGACCATTCGCGAAAGGAATATTTCGAAATATTCCATCACCGATGATGTTGTTGTATCGATATTTATATCGAGGACTACTTTTCGTTTGACTTCATCGACACGCAAAAATGAGGCTTTGGCTGCCCAGTTCACGCGATCATGAATATCGCTTTTAATAAATTCTGGATTGCGAACGCGTGATTTGTGCACGTCAGATTTATCTGCCAGAATCACGGCTGCGCACAAATCGGATACAGGCTTGCCGTCACGCTCATCATGATTACCGATAGCCGCGATTACCTCGATTACTTCCTGATGATCCATCCCCATTCCATCAAGAATGTTCATGGCCATCACTGCGGCCGTTTGAGCGTGAAAATCGCGATTAATGACGTTGCCCATATCGTGAAGGTATGCTGCTATCGAGGCCAATTGTGCTCGACGTTCACCCTTTCCTAATCTTGTCATAATGTTGTAAGCGATACTAGCCGCCAATGAACAGTGGCGTTCGCCGTGTTCGGTATATCCGATAATGCCAAGATATTCATCGGCTTTGGCAATTAGAGCTCGCACTTTTTCGTTCTTTTTGACATCCTCAAGTGTAATCAACAGAATCCTCCATCCAGTGGTTGCCAGATGTTAAATGGTTAATACGCGACCGTCAAGGGTTAAATCATTTCCCGTGGATCGACATCGATTTTAATTGTAACTTCTTTTGCCCTCTCCGGGTGCCTTTCGAACGCCAATTGTTTTAACCGGGTCTTAAATTCCTGGTTAAATTTCCCCTTGAGAAGGATTTGATAGTGATATTCCTTTCCCATCCTGAAAACTCCGGTGGCGGCCGGTCCAAGGACTTTGCCCATTTTAATAAATTTGGCGCAATCTTTAGCAAATTGGCGGGCTGCCCAGCGGGTCAAAGAGTCATCTTCGCCCGAAAACACAAGGCGGATTATTTTGCCAAAAGGCGGATAACCGAGTTCTCGACGATATTCAACTTCCTTATTATAGAAAACCTCGTAATCCTGTCCTACCGCAAATTCCAATATCCCCGAATTGGGATCGTATGTTTGGATGACAAACTCGCCGCCATCGGCGAATCGGGCGGACCGTCCAGCCCTTCCGGCGGCCTGCACCAATAGTTGAAATACCTTTTCGGAAGCCCTGAAATCGGGCAGGTGAAGTCCGGCATCAGCCAATACAACTCCAACCATACCGACACCGGGAAAATGATGTCCTTTGGCCACCATCCTGGTTCCCAAAAGCACCGGCACTTCGCCTAATTCGAAGGATGCGATTATTTTCTCAAGGGCTCCTTTATGTGAAGTGGAATCGGAATCCATCCGCATGATACCCTTTTTACCAAGGATTTCGATTAAAAGTTCTTCCAATTTTTGGGTACCTATCCCTCGATAATCGAATTCGTGTCCGCTACACTGGGGACAATTATCCGGGGCCGGTTGGGCGAACCCACAGAAATGGCAGCGCAACTCGACATCTTGGCGATGATATGTCATGGCCACCCGGCAATCGGGGCAGAGAGCGACCCAGCCACAGGCTTTACACATAAGAATACCGGCATAGCCCCGCCGGTTTAAAAGCAGTATTACTTGATTATCATCCGCCACGACCCGACATACTTTTTCGATGAATTCTTCCGAAAGCGGCCAGTATTGTTGTTCAACTTCGGCCTTTTTCAAATCGATTGCATAAGGTTTTGGCAAAGCGCTTCCATCATAACGTTTCGGCAAGCGAAGCAGTTCATATTTTCCGATCGCCGCGTTATGAAAACTCTCGATTGATGGGGTCGCTGAACCAAGAACGGTTACGGCGTTTTCCAATTTAGCTTTCATCAGGGCGACATCCCGCGCGTTATAACGGGGCTCGGGGTCTGACTGTTTATAGGAATCATCCTGCTCCTCATCGATAATAATCAATCCAAGGTTGACAAGCGGCGCGAAAACCGCCGAACGGACTCCCAGAATACATTTTAATTGCCCGGCGGCGGCTTTTCGGTAGATGTCGGCTCGCTGCCCCGTAGATACCTTAGAATGCCAGATCCCTATAGGACAATTGAGCTCCGCCGAAAATCTCTGGATTGATTGCGGAGTAAGCGATATTTCCGGAAGCAGAATCAGTACCGATTGCCCCAGAGCCAATGCTTGCCGGGCCGCTTCGATATACACCTGCGTCTTGCCCGAACCGGTCACTCCAAATAATAAAAATGCGCCCGCGGTTTTACGGTTGATCGCAGATTGTATTTTTCGTACCGAATCGGCCTGGTCGGGATTCAATTTAATGCCGGTTTCTATTTTCGGACAAGCTTCAATAATTGACTCTTCTGTTTTATTGAATAACGAAATAATTCCGGCTCTAACGGCCCGATTAATAACCGTTCGGGATATTCCTTCCCTGCTCAATTCAACCAGCGCGACACAATTTCCGCGTTCTGCCAGATACTCTATCAAATTGGCAACTGCTGGATCAGATTTTAATTTTGGCGGTATTTCGATGCCGTCGTTAAATCTGGCGAAAATTCTTTTTGCCGGTTGCCGAATTTTATTATCGGCGGTCAGATAAAGATAACCGCTATTCAGAAGCTTTTCGATAAGCGAATTAGATACGCCGGGAATAATCGGTTTTGATTTGTTATATGGATACCCCAAAATACTTTTTTTGGTTTTTTCATAGACAAATTTCAGCCTGCTATCGTCAGGGGATTTCGGCCCAGCCTTTATCTTTAGTTTCGGCCGTCCCATCAAGCCAGGCGGATAAGATGCCTTGAAAACGTCACCAGGTGGGCAAAGATAGTATTCGGCTATCCAACGGAGCAATTGGAATCGGCTTTTCGTCAAGCTATAAACCGGATCCAGCAGTCCGGCGATATCTTTTAGCTTCTCGTCTGGCAGGCCAGATGACGCCGAAAGCGATAATACCACCCCGATGACATATCCCTTTCGCAAAGGAAGTAATACTGGTACGCCCGGCTTTACATCTCCTTTTAAAGCCGATGGCACCCTATAGGTAAAAGTCTTAAAACCCGTGTCGGGAAGCGCGATTTCTGCAAACATGTTTTATGGCCGCCGGGCCGACTGTTTATAAATTCATGCTGTTGGCGATACTAATTGGTTCTAATTAGAAGGGCGCAGCATGCTGCGCCCTTAAAAATCAATTATAGTACAGGCAATAATCTATTTGCCTTTTTCGCAAGCCTGGAATTTTGCCAGCGCGGTATTAGCCTCTTCTTTTAGTTTTAGTTTGGCGCATGATATAGCCAGATATCTCCAGCCCTCGCAATTATCGGGATTGGCCGCCGTGAATTTTTCCATCTCGGTTTTACAGGATTGATAAATCACGTTCGCGGCCGCCGCGTCGGTTTGAGCCTTTAAATCAGCGCAATTGATTGCCGCCATCGCGTAGTTTATGATCGCATCCTTATCCGATGGCGATAATTCCACCACTCTTTGAAAACTTTCTTGAGCCTTGCAAAAATCCTTCGAGCTATAATAAAGAATACCCAAATCGAACCAGGCGGCCGTGTCGCTCCTATTTATTTCAAGCGCTCTACGCAAATAATCGATGGCGCAGGTAGTATCATTCAGGTTACGGCAAAGATTCGCCACAGCCAGCATGATATCGGGATTGGTTGGATTTTTGGCCAATACCTTTTCGAACATCGTTCTGGCCTCGGCATAATGCGAATCCGCAACGCACATCTTAGCATGCGTTTCAATTACGATTAGCGTATCGGGAGCCACCTTGTATGCCTGGCTGCTCAGTTGATAAGCCTTTTTGTAATTATCCAGCTGGGCCGCTACAACCGCCGCATTAACCAGAGATTCGTAGCGTTCGGGCCAGCAAATCGCGCTGCTTTCGAAGCTATATAACGCGGAATCAAGTTTTTGTTCGCCGGCTTGTTGCTTGCCGATATCGAATAACTCTTTCCACGTTTGTTGGCGAATTATATCGTTTTGGGCTTTGAGCTTCGGGGCCAATTTGTCTGACTTATCGAAAGCGGACGCCATATCGGCATATCTTTTTTCGATAGCGGCTACTCTTCCCACGAAATGGTATACTTCCCCATTGTTTGGATAAAGCCTAACCGCGTCATCAAGGTTCCGGTGAACGCGGGGAAGATCGGGATTGGGTCTCGGATGAGTAACTGTTCCCATTTCGATCTTTACGGTGCGCAGTTCTTTTGGCGTACACCCCGCCAGCAACGCCAACATCGCCAGTGACAGAAGCGCAATCGCGATAATTCTTCTCATCATTCCTCCACTATCAATAATACTCAATTGTATAGGTCAGGGTCGCCTCGCCATTGGCAGGTATACTGACCTCATACTCAACTCTGTAATTATCAACTTTTTTGTATTCAAGGCTGCTTTTTTTAATCAGCCACTCTCTCCAACCCAGTGTATGTTCAACAACGGTTACCACTATATTCTCTTTTTTGTGGTTTTTCAAGTTAATTTCGTAAGTTTCGCGATACTGATCGCCATTTGGGGTAATATTTTCGTGATTAGTAACCTTGCGGCTTCCGGTAATATCGAACGCATCGCCGAGATATACCCGCACTTTTTCATCTTTAGGAGTATGGTCAATTAAATCCTCACCGGCAAATTGAAGGGCGCCTTTACTATCGGCCTTATAAACTCGAAGCTTTCCTTTGGGTAAAGGCATCCCCAAACCGGCTTTTTCGCTGTTTTCGAACTCGAGATTAGCCTTAATTTTCACCTTATCCTGATTCTGGCCATACCAATAGTTCCTGGCAGTCGCATCAAAAATAAACACCTTGCGGGCTTTAGTGCGTGTAGACGGAAATAGCGATAGCTGCTTAATTTCCTTATCATTAATCGTGGCCGGGCGGGACAATGTGTAGAGGTGATATTCAAAAAATCCTTCTTCCTGAAACTGCGGCGCGGCCGCTTTGGCCAAGAAAGGAGCGCTCTCATTATATGCACCGCTTCCACGGACTTGGTCCGCAACCCGATGCACATCCCCCGCCACCAATTTGAGTGCCGCGTTATCATAGGATGTGCCGCTGTTGTTGGTGATTGTAACCCAGCCGGACAAATCAAGCTGGCTGTCATCGGCGGATACCACAGCCACATAATCCGATTGCCAACTTATACCGTTGGTGAGATAGCTAACTTCGCACTTTTTGGCGCCGGCGTTTGGCGAGTCGAGTAGCCAGCGAAGGGTTGGTTTGAGTAATAAGCCTTCGGGCAGCGATGGAAACTTGTAGTCGGCGATTTTATCTAAAGCGATAACGGTCACTTCTCCGCCGGTATTGTTAAGAATTAAATTTCGATTATCGTATGAAATCAGTTGCCCGCGATAGTTTTTGCCATCTTTTCCGACTGCTTCGATATTCTTACCAAGATACCGCTTTAAGAGCGCTTCGCTGGAAACCAGATCATAGAGGAAATTCTGTTCCAGTACTTGAACGTTGTTGTCATCCAGGCAGCGGAAATTAACGCTGGTGGCATCGATTTGAGAGGCGACATCCGAAAAATCCAAGGGAGCGGTTCCCTTTTTGATATCCAACTTGCGAATATCCTTCACCAAACCCAGGTTATTGTTGTAGATAGTGATAGCTGTTTCCTTGGCGGTTTGCGCGATAGCGATCGTTGCTATCCCAAGTAGAATCAAAACAGTTGCGATTCGTTTCATTTTTTCCTCCTGTTGCGGGAATTTACTTTTAAAAATAATACGCCGCAAGCCAGTGATTTATTTCGCTATATAATAGGTTATAGAGGCCGCATGCAAGAAATTATATTGAGTGTCTCCGGAAAGCAAATCAGATATTAGAAAACCATATATTACTGCCACTTCATATCCAATTGTTTATCAAAGCATTACGGTTACAATCATTATCCCACAGCCTGTCGTTTTCAAACTACATTTGACCAATTTTGATACACTTTTAAGTCTTGTTAATTCCCTTAATTTTCATATATTAATAAAATAATAAGCCAATCGGCAGGCTTGTTATCAGGCGTTTTTTTGCCGATTACATGGTTGTGGCTGGAGGTGTTATGTTTAGATATGTTTCGATAATCGCGGGATTGATATTTATTTTGTTTTCATTGGCTTTCGCGCAAGGCGAAAACGGTGAATACTATTTTAAATTCAAGATCGATTCGAGAGATAATCTCGATAAAATAACTCGGGTAATCTCTATAGACAATGTCAAAGGCGATACGGTATACGCTTACGCCAATTTCGATGAATTCACCCGGTTTGCCCAATTGGGGTATTCAGTTACGATTCTTCCCAACCCGGGTTCGCTAATAATGCCCAAAATGGCGGATTCGCCCGGTATGTTAACCGATTGGGACAGCTATCCGACATACACTGCGTATGTGGCTATGATGGATAGTTTCGCTATCAATTACCCATCGCTTTGCCAGATTGTCAATTTCGGAACAACCAATCAGGGACGGGCGTTGCTGATTGCCAAGATATCCGCCAATGTCAGCGTCGAAGAAAACGAACCGGAAGTCTTGTACACAAGCTCAATGCATGGCGATGAAGTCACCGGTTATGTACTGATGCTACGCTTGATAAATTACCTTCTGACTAATTATGGCATAGATACGGCCGCTACCACATTGATCAACAATATGGAAATCTGGATTAATCCGCTGGCCAATCCGGATGGCACTTACCGCACCGGTAACAATTCGGTATCGGGGGCTATTCGCGGCAACTACAATGGAATCGATTTGAATCGCAATTTCCCCGATGCCGCCATGGGGGCGCATCCGGATGGCAACGCCTGGCAGGTCGAAACACAGGCCTGGATGACGTTCGCGGCGCAGCACAGTTTTGCATTATCGGCGAATTTCCATGGTGGCGCGGAAGTTGTTAACTATCCGTGGGACTGCTTCTCGCGCCTACATCCGGATAATACCTGGTGGGTATCGGTAAGCCGTCAGTACGCCGATACGGTTCATAATCACGCGGTATCCGGTTATATGAATTATCTTAATAACGGCATCACTAACGGCTATGCCTGGTATCCGGTATATGGAGGACGCCAGGATTACTTCAATTATTTTAAGGGCGGCCGCGAATGCACTATTGAATTATCTGATACCAAACTATTACCGGCGGCGCAGCTTCCCGCCCATTGGGAATACAACTATAGATCGCTGATTAATTATTTAAGAAACGCCCTATATGGGGTTAGAGGATTGGTTACGGATGCTTCAACGGGCTTGCCGGTTGCCGCCACCGTTTGGGTACTCGGCCATGATGCTGACAGTTCGCGCGTGTTTACCGACCCTCAGGTTGGCGATTACCACAGAATGATTGCCCCCGGCACCTGGAATCTGAAATTCACCGCGCCGGGATATGTTGACCAAACGATTAATGGCGTGGTTGTTACAAGTAACGCCGCCACGACCGTAAACGTGCAGCTTCAACCGATGGCAATTATCCCCGATTTAGCGTTTTCCAAACATAATGTGGCAACTACTCACGCGGGCGATACGATAGCCATGAAAATCACCCTGGTGAACAACGGCGCTGGAAATGCTACAGGCACTACGGGAATTTTATCGACGACAGATTCCTACGTAACGGTCATTCAAAACACATCGACATATCCTACCATGACAGCGCTGGGAGGCACAGGCGTTTCAATAAGCGATTACCAATTCGTAATCTCGCCAAGTTGTCCGACACCTCATCAAATCAGTTTTCGTCTCGATTTAACCGCCAGCGGCGGCTATAGTGACACAGTGATGTTTAATGTCACGGCTTGCGTAGATGTCGAAAATTTCGAGACCGGCAATTTTAACGCCTATCCCTGGACATTC
>CAZTNJ010000100.1:0-10549 GCA_964614835.1 uncultured Ignavibacteria bacterium
TTTATACAAGTCAAAGCTTGCTAGTTTAATTCGGCCTGACATAAATGGAAGCGCTGCCTCTATAAAGATTGGCAATATTATCATTAGGCGAGCCGTTTTCATCGACAATCATAACGTTATAAAAGCCGATACTACTCATTCCCACAGCCATCCCACGAAGTGATATAGTCACAAGCGGCCCGCCGCCATCAATATTATCATTGTCGGGAGTCTGAGTTCGCCCCATGAATACGCTCACGCCCCCGGGAATACTATGGTAAAAGTAGATACCGCCAGTTTCGAAAAGGTTATGAATCGGCAACTGGACATCGGTTACTCGGAGATATGTTGTATCGCAAAGAACATCAAATGAGATGCCAAACAAATCGTGAGCATTATTCAAACCAATCGTAAAAGAAGTGGTGTGGTTTATCGCTATCTGCCTCTGCTGCGGATAAAAACTCAAATAAAAGTCATTTCCTGGATATACTTTTATTCGCACAGGAAATTTCACGTCGTTGTAACCGTCTGAAACCAGTACATCAAAACCGAACAGCGTTGTTTCGGCCAATCCCCAGGGAGCACGACCGCGGATTTGATTATCTAAAATACTTAACCAGTCAGGATAATCAAGATAGTTAATCGTAAGAGAGTGATTTTCGGGATCGCTGGCGGTAGCTTGATACTGGAAATCGGCGTTTTCGGCGACTATGAAATCTTGAGGCGAGGTAAGTAGTGGATCTTTGTTCTCTTTTTTTCCGCATCCAGCCATAATCAGCATTCCAATTCCAATTATCACTATTATTGATTTCATGGCATTATCCTCACTTTACTAAAATCATTTTCATGATGCGGCTTTCGCCAAGTGCTTCCAGGCGACAGAAGTATACGCCGGCCGCCATTTGTATATTATTGGCATCTCGGCCATCCCAAATTGCCTGATGCAGACCATGCCCCTCTTCCCTCTCTACTAATACTCTCACTAATTGACCGGCTAAGTTATAAATCGCTAACCGTACTTTTCCGGAAGCGATTAGGCGATAACTAATTTTGGTGGAGGGATTGAACGGATTCGGATAGTTTTGATATAATTCAATATCGGAGGGAATATTCAAATTCAGTTTATTTTCGATAAATCTTCGTAATTGATAAGCTGCTTCGCTGTTAGAATTTTCGAGCGAGTTATAAAATTCCATAAATATTGCCCTTATTGAATCATTGGCGAGGTCTATTGGCGGCAGCGTAGATAATTCGAGGACCGGGTGATGTTGACCCCAATTTAAACAAACCGGTAAGGCATCTCGAATATCGACTCTGCCACTGCCGTCACAATCGGCATAGGTGGCATTCTCGACCGACCAGGCTCGCAACTGATGGGCGCTCCAATCGTAATCAACGACACCTCTTCCCGGTCCAGTTTGATACCAATATACTACTAAAGCATATATATCTGAAGTATCAACTGTGCCGTTATTATCGGCATCACCCGGCCAAACGGACACTTCGTTCCCCGCCTGGATACCGCGATAAAGGCAATCATTTTGATAAACTGAGTTATAAAGATTATCAAGGTGGTACCAGTTATCATAATAACCTTCCCAGCCGTAATTCATGTGGATAAACATCGACTGGCCGATAACGTTCCAGCCGTCGCAACAAAGCGCGTGACCTTCATGATACTGATTTCTGATACCATAAAATATAACCCGATTGGCATTTAATTCATTTTGAATCGTAGTAAACCAGCTTGATGCCGTATGCATGGAACGAAACTCCTCAACAATGGAATTTCGATAACCAAAATAGCCAGGTAAAATAGATTGGCAATATTGCATATAGGCCCCTGAGCTTTGCGCGCCATAATTCATCTCATAAGCAACGCCAACTTCATAACAAAGTTCGGCAACGGCATTTGCCTGAGCAACATTATACCCACCATTATTATAATTAGCAAGGATGTTAGCCCAATCATAACTGTCAGCAAAATTGGCGGATAGATTTTGTCCCGGCGCGGTTCCATCGCCGCCCCAGTAGTAGCTGTGACTTCCGGACCCATTGGCAGGCCATTGCCAGTAGTGCATGATTTGCGAAGTTGCAGTGGCCACACATCCAACTACGCATCTGACGTTATTATTTCCTAACGGGCAATATTTATTATAGGGAGTACCCTGACCCCACCGGCTTTGCAGAAGCGGCCCAACCTGTTCGGCATTAGCGGTAATTTCTGGCCGAAATTTGGCGGCGAACTTCTCCGGAGTTTCAGACCATAAGCGCCAATCCAGGCGATTTCTGGCCAAAGCAAAAGTGCCATTATCGTCTTCGGGCGGCGTTGCAGACCCCGACCTAATCGCTTTTATGTAATTTACACGGCCGATTAAATCATCCCGAAGCACATTGATAAAACCGCAAATCGAATCCGTATTGATGTTCTCACTTGTAGAGTAGGCAATTATGGGAAACATTTCCTCATAATAAGATACCGCCACATATCCGGATGGCGTTATTGGAAAAATATAAGCAAGTGTATCATCGTTTGCCATTAACAAACCATATCTGCCTATTGTTGGATTAATTAAATTACTCCATCCTGCCAGCCCCGATGATGAATGCGATTGGAGCCAATTAGCAGCGACATTTGCCGCTAATTCTGGAGGAATTGCCGCGTTTCCTTCCTTAATAAAAATAGTCATTACAAGAACGTTAAAAAATAGATAACACTTGGAGCCGTACAAAATCGATCTTATTATTTTCACCATACGAATTCCCCAGTTTCTATAATTTTTCCGGCTCAATTTGCCGGTGATACGATTCAACAGCGTCTGACATAATAATAGATAATAATAGATTTAAAGGCAAGGATATTTAAAGGTTATTTACGGATTTCTTTGACTACCAATTTCAGCCAGCGGAAAGTATCGGTCCAGCCGCTTATCGAGGTCGGGAAATCAAGTCCATAGATGACTTTTACCGGAACAAACGCGACTTTATAACCGGCTTTTACTGCTTTTATAATGATTTCCGTTTCGAGCTGGTAACGATTGGATAATAGAGGAAGACGCTCCAGCATCTCGGTACGGATTAGCCGGTAGCCGGATTGAGAATCCTCAATTTTGGTACGCAAGAGCAACGAAAGAACGCGCGAGGTCAGGAAATTGGAACAGCGGCGTTGCCAGGGCATGTCGGCTTTATCGAGAACGCGAGAGCCTATCACCATAGCCGCTCCCGTGGATGTCTGAACCGAGAGAAAATCGGGGATATATTTAGGGTCATGTTGACCATCGGCATCAAGAGTGATAACAGCCTCATAGCCATGTTCAATAGCATAGGCAAAACCAGTTTTTAAAGCGGCGCCTTTGCCGCGGTTGGAATCGTGACGGATTACGACAGCGCCGCAGGTACGGGCGATTTCGCCGGTGCCATCGGTAGAGCCATCATCGACGACGAGGATATCGCTGACGCGATCTCTGGTGGATTTGATGACACCCTGAATGTATGAAACCGCCTGAAAAGCGGGTATGATTGCCAATAAGCGCATGATTTATTATAGGGCAATCCGAAAGTTTAGTAAAGGGAAATCGGATTGTTCAGGGTAAAGGCACATAATATCATGCCCCTATGTAGATATTTTTATCACCAATATCTTGCCGGAATCCATTGTTATCTTGGCCGATGATTTTGTCATGCGGTTCCGAATGCCGTGCCATCCGAAGACGCTGTTCTTTTTATCGGGCACCCACTTCAGGCCCGAGTAGTGGAGGTTCTTAACCGGCGTTAAGGTAATCACCGAAATAATATCCCCCTTTTTACCTTTGAGTATAATTGATTTTTCCACCAGATAGATTTCGTGGCGATTATCGATTATGCGGGCGGAGATATCGCGGGGGATTTTGTCCAAGCTGATAATGTTAGCGAAAGTGTGATCGAGATTATCGCCAATTGCCCCAAGGATAATGATCTCGGCGGGACTAAATGACACGGCCAGAGCAACGGCTCGCTCTAAATCGAATTTGTTCTGGTCGTAATCATACA
Source organism: uncultured Ignavibacteria bacterium (assembly GCA_964614835.1). Classification (GTDB taxonomy): domain Bacteria; phylum Zixibacteria; class MSB-5A5; order UBA10806; family 4484-95; genus JAAYTW01. The sequence continues at coordinate 4,009 of CAZTNJ010000100.1, forward strand.
GGATACGACAATTGGGGATTTTCTGCAATTTTTGAAGCGCGGAATAGCTTATCGAATCGAGGTCGCCAATCACATAGTTGGGGGTCACGCCCAGTTTGAGGGCGTTATCGGCGCCTTTGTCGGCACAGATAACCAGGTTGGCTTTGGCCAGTTGTTTCTGATGAAACGGGCGGTCGTTGATTGTACCGCCGGCAATAATGGCGATTGTTTATATTTACAGGGGGGGGCAGATAGGGGTGATAGAGGATGATGTAACGGGAGAAATAGTTATTTTGGTCGGGGCGAGCCGATTTGAACGGCCGACCACTTGCACCCCAAGCAAGTGCGCTAACCAGGCTGCGCTACGCCCCGACGTAACCTCGGCGTATCGGTATTTTGGGGGTTCCGATTACCGGAGATTCATGCCAATGATATCGAAAATCGGCGTAAAATCAAGGGAAATTATTCAAGTAGTTGACATGATCGAGGGCGCAGCATGCTGCGCCCCTACGCGGAATATAATTATGGGATAAGCTTAATAATATCGTCGATTTCGGCATGGATTTCTTTTAATAGATTGGCGGCCATATCGGATTGGTTTTTCGATTCGGGGGATTTAGCGTTCCCTTTGAGATAATTGCGGGCGCCATCGATTGTGAAGCCTTTGTCGTACAATAAATGTTTTATCTGGAGTAATTGTTCGATATCTTTCTGTTGATAGGTGCGGTTGCCGGCGCGGTTCTTTTTAGGACGGAGATGAGGGAATTCTTTTTCCCAGAAACGTAATACATACGCCTCGAGGTTCAACATCGCGGCAACTTCTGAAATGGAATAATACCTCTTACCGGTTTCGGTATTAGGTAATTGCGAGCTCAATTTTCACCTCTCACTCTTGCGACTTTGGCGGATAATGATCCTTTAAATAAGCGAACATCAATATCATCCCCGATAGCAACTTGCGTAAATGCCCTGATTGTCTCCCCTGTTTTGGATGAGGAGACAAAAGCGTATCCGCGATTCATGATGTTTTTCGGGGAAGCCGATTCGAGGCGGGCATTAATTACCGCCAGTCTATTTACAAACTGATCGACCGTATGCACGGCCGATTTGTTAAAATGCTGATATAAATCATCCAAGCGTTGCGCTCGGGCGTTGATAATTTCCAGCGGCCGGCGAATACCATAGCGGGAAACCAGCCCCAGCAATCGCTCCTGATTAGACTGGATATTGCCCATCTGGGCGGCGCAGATTCGTTTGAAAGTATCGCTAAAATATCCTTTCAGTTCGCCGCCATCGGGGACAGCGATTTCGGCGGCGGCGGATGGAGTTGGAGCGCGCAGGTCGGCCACGAAATCGGCGATAGTAAAATCTATCTGGTGACCAACCGCGGAGATTACCGGTATACTTGAATTGTAAATGGCGCGGGCGACGATTTCCTCGTTAAACGGCCAAAGGTCCTCAAGCGAACCACCACCGCGTCCCACAATCAATAAATCGGTTTGGGCGTATTGGTTGAATTCCTCGATTGCCCGAACGATATCGGCGGCTGCTCCTTCCCCCTGCACTAAGGTCGGCCTGATAATCAACTCCACCCAGGGGGCCCGTCGATTCATGATATTGATAACATCGCGAATAGCCGCGCCGGTTGCAGAAGTAACAATTCCGATTCTTTGGGGGTATTCCGGCAAAGGGCGTTTGTGATCGGGATCGAATAGCCCTTCCTTTTCAAGTTTAATTTTAAGTTGTTGGAAAGCGATTTCAAGCGCACCTATTCCGGCCGGCTGCATATTAGTAACGGTGAGTTGATACTGGCCGGTTTTTTCATAGACAGTCACCTGACCGCAGGCTTTTACTTTCATGCCATTTTGCGGTTCGAAAAATAAATAGCGGCTCAATCCTTTCCAGATAACGCATTTAATCTGCGCGCCTTCATCTTTCAGCGTAAAATAGCGATGGCCGGAAGAATGATTGATATAATTGGATATCTCGCCCTCTACCCATACCGAGGGAAATCCGCTTTCGAGCAACTGTTTGATCGATTTGGTCAGCGAACTGACCGTTAGAACATTTTCAGTCATAGATAAAATCTTTGCGGGCGGCTTTAAGTGTGTTGGTTAAAAGCATGGCGATTGTCATCGGGCCGACACCACCGGGCACGGGCGTAATCGCGCCGGCGATTTCTTTTACGTTCTCGAAATCGACATCGCCGACAGTGCGCTGTCCTTTGGGATGAGTCGGATCGGCGATTCGATTAGTGCCGACATCGACAACGACGGCGCCGGGTTTCACCATATCGGCGGTGACAAATTTCGCCTGTCCAATCGCGGCAATGATAATATCCGCTTGTTTTGTATAAAATGGAATATTGGGGGTCCCAGTATGGCAGACTGTTACGGTCGCGTTCCCTTTTTCCCACTTAAGCGCCAGTAATGCCGCCACCGGACGGCCGACCAAATAGCCCCGTCCCAAAACTACAACATGTTTTCCGGATGGATTATTACCCGACCTGTGAAGCAGTTCAACTATCCCAAAAGGCGTTGCCGGTAAAAAGCGCGGTTTGCCGGCAAGCATCAAGCCTTGATTGATTGGGTGAAAACCATCGACATCTTTTGCGGGAGAAATATGTAAAATAGCCCGGCCCTCATCGATATGCGATGGCAGAGGAGATTGGACAAGGATACCATGGATATCATCTCGATGATTTAAAGTATCGATTAAATTTAATAACTCCGATTGGGGATAATCAGCAGGTTTGATAATTTTTTCTGAATATATTCCCAGTTCCTGGCAGGCCTTAGCTTTCATTGTTACATACTGATGGGATGCCGGATTATCGCCGACCAGAACCGCCGCCAGTCCGGGGGTTACACCGCAAGCCTTGAGCGTAAGGACTTCTTGTTGAATCTCCGCCTTTATGTCGGCGGATATTTTCTTGCCATCGATTATTATCGCGCTCATGATTTATAACTCGTTATCGATATCGAGTGAGATATCGCTTAATAATCTTTGAACAGCCTGACAACGGCCGGTACGTTCATCAATTTCGAGAATCAAACCGGCGAATTTGATATTTTGGGTGGCAACTCGAAGGCGGTTGGGTCTTCCTTTCAAGAAACGTACGAGGGCATCATCGATTTGCATGCCGATCACCGAATCGTAAGGGCCGCACATACCGACATCGGTGATAAAACCGGTGCCGCGTGGAAGGACGCGGCTTTCCGCCGATTGGACATGCGTATGGGTGCCAATAACCGCGCTAACTCGTCCGTCGAGATACCATCCCATCGCCTGTTTTTCACTGGTGGCGTCGGCGTGGAAATCGACCAATATTATTTTGTACTTCTCCCCCATTTGATCGAGAATTCTATCGGCGGCCTGAAAGGGGCAATCGATTTCCTGCATATAGACCCGACCTTGAAGATTTATCACAGCGACTTCGGCGCCATTAACCGCGGTATAAGCCTGCCATCCAAAACCGGGATTACCGACAGGATAATTGGCGGGGCGCAGTAATCGTTTTTCTTCGTGAAGAATATCGTAGACCTCCGGGCGATTCCAAATATGATTGCCGCTGGTCATACAATCCAAACCAAGACCCGCGAGTTTACGCAGCGTTTCGCGATTTACGCCATACCCGGAGGCCGAGTTTTCGACATTGGCGGTGATGAAATCGAATTTCTGGCCATCCTGACGAAAACGGGCCAGCGTTTTAATTACCGCCTGAATACCAGGTTCGCCCATAATATCGCCGATAAACAAAAATCTCATTTAGAACCGCCGAACAATTCGTATAGAAAACGATGGAATCGATGTATGAAAACCGCGTTGCTCATGTACATCATGGCGCAACCGGTATGTACTTGAATGCCGCGGTCTTTGAATTCGGCAAGCACTTCTTTGTTATATGAACCCTGCTGTAGAAAAACCTTCCCTATTTTTGCGTCAGCCAACTCTTTAATCACGGAGGCGGTGTTTTTGGGATGTAGCGCAATAATAGCTCGGTCGATTTTAACCGGAAGCCCTTTCAAGTCGGTTATACCGGTTTTGCCCGAGCGATCGATTGTGATCACGGACTTGCCGCGTTTTTCCAATTCACTTTTTATCTCATGTGCGAACGTTCTTCGATTTGGCGATAAGCCATATAACACGAATTCGGCCGCTGCGAAAAAATCATCTTTACTTGGCATACTCGACATTTCTGGTTTCCCGAATTACGGTAACCTTGATTTGTCCGGGATATTCGAGCTCTTGTTCGATCTTGCGGGCAATTTCATTAGCTAATTGGGCGCTGCCGACATCATCGAGCTTGTCGGATTCGACAATAACACGAACCTCGCGGCCAGCCTGGATAGCGTAAGATTTACCAACCCCAGAGAATGAATCGGCCAGCTCTTCGAGTTTTTCCAGTCGTTTAATATACCCCTCGAGGGTTTCTCTTCTAGCGCCCGGTCTGGCTCCGGAGATGGCATCGGCGGCTTGAACCAGCACGGCATAAGGAGTTTCCATCGGGACATCTTCGTGGTGGCTCGCGATAGCATTAAGAACGGCGGGATTTTCGTTGAATTTTGACACGAAATCGACACCGATTTGCGTATGAGTGCCCTCGGTCTCTCTGTCGATGGCTTTGCCGAGATCATGAAGCAATCCGGCGCGTTTGGCGATATTTGGATCGAGTCCGATTTCAGCAGCCATTATGCCGCATATGAAAGCGACTTCTTTGGAGTGCTGAAGGACATTTTGGCCATAGCTGGTGCGGAAATTTAGTTTACCCAGGAGCTTGATAACCTCGGGATGGACACCGTGTACTCCGGTATCAAAACAAGCCTGTTCGCCGGTTTCACGCACGATAACTTCCATTTCCTTTTCCGCCTTGCTAACGACTTCCTCGATGCGGGATGGGTGAATGCGGCCGTCCATTATAAGCTTTTCCAAAGCGATACGGGCGACTTCCCGGCGAATCGGGTCATAACCGGAAAGAATTACGGCTTCCGGCGTATCGTCAACGATAACGTCGATACCGGTAGCAGTTTCAAATGACCGAATATTGCGTCCCTCGCGGCCGATGATTCGCCCTTTCATCTCGTCCGATGGCAGTTGGACGACGGATACGCATGATTCCACGGTATAGTCGGCGGCGCAGCGTTGAATCGCCTGGATAATGATATTCTTTGCTTCTTTTTCGGCGTCGCGTTCTGCTTTTTCTTTAATTTCCTTTATAAGTTGAGCGGCATCGCGGCGGGCTTCAGCCTCGAGGTTTTCCATTAAGTGCTTTTTTGCCTCTTCGGAGGTCATCCCGGCGATTTTTTCCAACTGGGTATTTTGCTCGGCGATTAAAGTTTCCAGCTGTTTTTCTTTGTGAAGGATAGCGCGTTCGCGGGTTTGAATATTACGGTCGCGGGTGACGATATCCTTTTCTTTGGTGTTGAGCAGGTCGACTTTGCGATTGAGGGCCATTTCGCGTTCCCTTAACCGCGTTTCCTGTTTCATGATTTCATTGCGTTTTTCGCTGGTTTCTTTTTCGAATTTTGCCTTTTCCTTAAACCATTGGTCTTTGGCTTCCAGAAGGGCTTCTTTGCGTCTGACCTCGGCCTCTTTTTCGGCTTCAGCAACGATTTTAGCCGCGCGTTCTTCCGCTTTGGCCACTTTCTTCTCGCCGGCGCGACGTGCCATAACCATGCCCAGCATAAACGCGAGCGCGATCAAAGCAGCGGCGGCTATAATCAGGATAATAGTTGTGTTCATGGCGCCTCCTTTAGGCGTCTTCGGAGAGAGGCTAATCCATCAGCGCGGAATTAAGAAGCTTGGTCAGGGCCTCGGCCCTTTCTCTGATATCATCCGGTACCTTTTGACGCAGTCGCAATAACTCATCCGCAAGATTCACTGCGGTTAACACCGCCACCCTGACATCCGGCAAATCCGGCACGCGAGCGGAGATTTCCCGCATCTTCTGGTCGACATAAGCGGCCGCTTCAATTATATTTTCATGGCCCGATTCGGCCTTAAGAGAATATTCGGTTCCGAAAATCTTTGTCTTTACGCTTCTCGCATCCATGGGATCAGCAGATCCCTCCCCAATTTATCTATATTAAAGGTTAACTTTCCGATAAATTCAATTTTTCAAAAGCGGCGATTTTAATAGAAAGCCGCGTCAGCCGTTCTTTAATAATCCTTTCTCGGGCCTGCCATTGTTGTTCACCAGCAGAATTATAACTGGCAAGCTCATCTTTAAGCCTTTCGGCCTTTTTTTCATTTAAAGCTAAAAGCCGCTTGAGTTCATTAACTTCGTCGCGAAGTTTCTTATTGGCGGTTTTTAATTCGGTAATTTTATCGGCAGTGGCTTTGACAGCTCCATCAAGCTCCGCCAATATATATCCATCGGTTTTTATCTCATCCATTTTGGCCTCAATACTCATCTTATAATCAAGTCCTTAGCGTCGCCCCGAACTCTTTGGCAAGAATATCCACGATATTTTTTGTTATACCATCGACTTCATCATCAGTAAGAGTGCGGTCAGGACATCTATAACATATTCTAAAGGCAATACTTTTTTTATTTTCGGGG
>CAZTNJ010000101.1:0-10305 GCA_964614835.1 uncultured Ignavibacteria bacterium
GCCAATCCGGATTGGGTGATAAATCGCGGGAATTTTTGGCGCAACTAAAAAAGCCGGTTCATCTGCAAGTTTTTATTACGCCAACCTGACCTTATTGCCCCCGGGCCGTGAGCCTGGCATATAAAATGGCGTTTGAATCACCATATGTAACGGCCGATTGCGTGGAGGCAATCGAGTTTCCCCATTTAAGCCAGCGTTATTTAGTTAGAGGTGTACCAAAGACCGTTATCAATGAAACTACTTATGTGGAAGGCGCAGTCCCCGAAAGCCAGTTAATAGAATCGATAAAAAAGGCGCTTGGCGATTGATCTTCAGTAAATCAACATTATCTTTGCCACCGGGGCAATCGCCCGGTGGTTTTTTTATCGTTAAAATAGGATTCTTTATAATAATTTGTTAATTACGGGTCTATATTTGAGGTATCGATGAAAATCGCGGTAGCCTATTTGTTTGCCATGATTTTATTGGCGCATTCGGCTTATAGCGATGATTTAGTTTTAAAAACATCCGCGAAAAAGCCATCGGTTGATTTCTTTAAGGAAGAAATCACCCTAAGTGTAAACGATAGCGATGTCACCGTTAACGGAGTTTACTATTTCCGCAACAACACTGATAAAATTGGCAAATTCCCGGTGTTATTCCCTTTCCATGTCGATTCGCTTTCGCTTTTTCCTAACTTGATAAAAGCGTATATAATTGATAGCGCCACGGTAAACGATCTGAATTACCAAAAAATCCGAAAAGCTAATAGTATCTCAATAGCGATCCCCATAAAGTCTCAGGCAGTGACGATTTGGCATCTCGATTATTCCCAAAAAATTAAAGCGCCGAAAGCCCGCTATATTATCACCACTACGAATGCCTGGGATAAACCATTAGAAGAAGTAACTTACAAATTTATTGTACCATCCGATTTTGATAGCCTAACCGCCTGGCCGACACCTGATACTGCTTTCATAGATGAATCCAACATGATTTTAATATGCCATAAAACGGATTTTCTGCCCCAACAGGATATGGAAATATCCTGGAGAAGAAAATAAGTGTTAATTTTGGGGCTATATCGGAAAAGGAGGAATAAGCTATGAATAAAGTGTTAAAGATAGGCATGGTATTGGTATTGTTGATAATTGTGCCATGCCTGGGGAATCCCTTGCCGCCGGTTGAGATTGAATCAATCCACGCATACCCGCCTCAAATTGGATTAACCTGCTATATGCCATCAATAGACATCTCCGGACGGTTAATCATTATAGATTCCGATACGGCTATAGTTAATCAAGGGACTATTATTTATCTGAATTGGCCGTCGGGGGATCCGATTATTCTCGATTCATCAAATACATCGGGCTTTATATTGGACCCCAACGGAAGCGACATGTCCGTTTATCTGATGTCAAATGAATGGGGCGAAAGCGTTTCATATGGACAAAAAGGGCATTCATCCGCAATTGTAGAAGGACATTACATAAGAAAAACTGGAACCGACATAGAAGGACTTGACCTTTTTACATATGATTTCGCCCAAATGCGCCCAGGGCGGACTAAAGTAGTAATAAACGAAGTCAGCGCCTATGGAACCTGGGATAGATGCTGTAATTTTATTGAATTATACAATCGTTCCGAATATCCAATAAACCTTGCCTCCTGGAAATTAATCAGCGATACAATCTTTTGTTTCCCATTAGATGCCGTTATACCCGGTCATGGATACTATGTTATCGATGAGTGTGACTTGCCCGCGAAATTCCATATGTATCTGGGTGGCGACAATTTATATCTATTAAGGCAAGACACTTTAGTAGATCAAGTAGGCTGGTCATCCAATCATGGCGCGAATGTCTCATTCATGCGGTTTCCGGATGGCGATGCCGACACTGTTTGGCGAATGGATTTTTTGGGTTATAACGACAGCACCTCCTCATCCTTCGAAAATGGCTTTCCCTCCCGGGGCGCCGCCAACCGCCATGAAAGCCCGGGATTTTTGGCGATCGCGGCGCGCGCCGATTCGGCTGGTCTCAACTCGGCCCGACTAACCTGGACCAACCCTCTATGGGATCAAAATTTCGCTACGGCAATCGCAGTTAGAAGCAATATCGGGTACGTGAGTAACCCTGCCGAAGGCGATGTTATCTACGAAGGAAGAAACCAGACATATTTGGATCTCAATTTAACGCTTAACCAGACATATTACTACACGATTTTCGCCAGGAGATATGATAACAGCTATTCGATTCCGACTACAGAGTCGCAAGCAAGTATCATCTTACACGGGGCAAGTATTGACGAAAAACCGCAAATGCCATCGGGCTTTCAGATGTCTTGTTATCCCAATCCCTTTAACGCGCAGACCATGATTTCATTCACGCTGGCCACAACCGAAAAGGCTCATATCGCTATTTACGATATCTCCGGGAGGCTTGTTGAAATGTTGGCCGATAGAACTTTTGGCGCGGGTCGAAATTCAATTGTCTGGGATGCCACATCAAGGCCATCCGGAGTGTATTTTTATTCAATTAAAACTCCGACGCATTCTGAAGCCAAGGCTGTCGTTCTGATGAAGTAGATGTCTTTTCCCAACTCCTTCCCCTTGCTAGAGAGGCCGCCGGAATCGTTCGGCGGCCTTTGTACGGTAATCTCAGGCGTAAATAAATGTTTACATCAAAATTAAATATAGCGACCTTTTTCCCGATAAATATAAAAACGCACTAATTGTTAAAGGGGATATAATATGGGAAAAATGGGCTGGAAAAATAATGCGAATCTAGCCTGGCGCATTACTTGGGCTGTGATACTAATCTTATTGACCGTTGTCATTGCCTCTTGTTCAAAAGACAAGTCAGCCGATCCTGTCGAGCAGACTTCAGCAAATGAGTGGCTGTATATGGAGCTTTTCAACGCCAGCAATACCGATAGTATCGAAGTGGTAATTGCCGACAGCGCCAGAACAGAATTGGAAATAACCCCCGGGATTGCTGACTCGGCGGCGTTTACGCTTGAAGGCGAAGACAATTACATTTTAATACCAGATAGCGCGATTGCGAATTCTGTCACTATTTCAATAAAATTCGATAGACTTCGGTTTGTGCGAGGAAACGATTCAACTTTAAGCGCACTCGTATTTGAATGCGCCCCGGATGGACAGGTATTTTCCGAAAGCCTGATTTTTGATATCCATGTCGGTTATTTCAATAATCATACTAGTTCAAATGCCGTGAAATTATACCTATATAACTCGACCACAAAACATTGGAGCCTGCAAGCCACCAAACAAAAAAACAACCCGCCGCTAAGATTCAACATCGCCCATTTTTCCAAATACGCGATTAGCGACTAGATTAAATAAAGACAAAAAAAACGGGAGCGTTCAATTGGCCGCTCCCGCTTTTATTTAAAAATAGTATTTATTCAGAGACATCTTTAAGCAATTTATCGATAATATCCCTTGAGGTAACCCCCTCGGCTTCGGCAGTAAACGATGTCACGATTCGATGGCGCATCACTGGATGGGCTACGGCTTTTATATCGTCTATCGATGGCGTTGGCCGGCCATGGAGAATAGCCCGGGTTTTCGCGCCAAGAGTCAAGTATTGTGAGGCGCGCGGCCCAGCACCCCAGGTTACCCAATTTTTAATATATTCAAACGATGGATTATCGGGAGTATGACGGGTTGCCCGCGCCAATTTAACGGCGTATGAAATCACATGATCGGAAACAGGCACGCGGCGAACCAGGTCCTGCAGACTGATAATTTCATCCGCTTTCATGATGCTGCCAACTTCTGATGCATAAGCGGATGTTGTCGTGCGCACTATTTCGTTTTCCTGTTCCTGCGTCGGATAATCGACATAGATATTAAACATGAAGCGGTCTAATTGGGCTTCCGGCAAGGGGTATGTCCCCTCCAGTTCGATTGGATTTTGCGTGGCTAACACAAAAAAAGGTTGATTCAGTTTATAGGTGTTTCCGCCCGCGGTGACTTCAAATTCCTGCATCGCCTGCAATAAGGCCGCCTGGGTTTTTGGAGGTGTGCGGTTGATTTCATCCGCTAAAACTATATTGGCGAATACCGGCCCTTTCACGAATCGAAACTCGCGATTACCGGTGGTGCGGTTTTCCTCGATAATCTCGGTGCCGGTTATGTCAGATGGCATCAAATCGGGGGTAAATTGGATTCGCGAGAATTTCAGGTCAAGCGTTTTGGCAAGGGTCGAAATCATGAGGGTTTTAGCCAGACCGGGAACTCCCACCAGAAGGCAATGGCCGCGAGCCAGAATCGCAATCAGAAGTTCTTCGACGACTTTATCTTGCCCTATAATTACCTTGCCAAGCTCTTTCTTTATCCGGGAAAAACCTTCGTTCAATTTTTCTACTGCCGCCAGATCGCTTTTTTCGGATACCATCGTTCCTCCATATTTGAGCATTTGCCGCTTCAGCCCCGGTTTATCCTATTCAGACGGCAAGTCTTTTGCGCTTTCGAGTCGGCCAGATCGGCCTTTTTGTAATATTATACGCAGGAATCCTTAAAACAAGCGTCATTTTTTGGAAAAAATAGTCCGCGGTGAAACCCTGATGTCCTGGATTGGATTATTAATAAGTGTGGAATGAACTATCCCGTGATATTAATAAGGGTTTAAAATAGCCGAATGAGTATCTTAAATGATTTATGATTACGACCTAATAGTTATCGGAACCGGTCCTGCCGGCCAAAAAGCGGCTATAGCCGCCGCCAAATTCGGAAAAAAAGTGGCTATAATTGAAAAGCGGATGGTTGTTGGCGGCGTTTGTATCAATACCGGAACCATCCCGTCCAAAACTATCCGAGAAGCTGTCATCAATCTGACCGGCTACACGGAACGCGCATTTTACGGAGTTGCGTATCGGGTCAAGGAGAATATCACGGTTGAAGATTTGCTTTCTCGCTGTAATATGGTCATTGTCCGTGAAATCGAAGTTATAAAATCCCACTTGACGCGTAATGGAATCGAGGTTTTATCGGGAGAAGGCGCCTTTACTGACCCTCATACAATCAGGTATTCGAACCCTCACGGAGAAAACCAGGTGACCGGCGATAAGGTGATAATCGCTGTCGGCACAAATCCTCACCATCCGGATGAAATTACAATCGATAATCAGATAATTTTAGATAGCGATTCTATTCTTCAATTACAAAGATTACCCAAAAGCCTGACTGTTGTGGGCGGCGGCGTTATTGGGCTGGAATACGCCTCGATATTCGCTACATTGGGAATACCCATAACCCTTACCGACAAGCGCACCCGGCTATTGAAATTTATCGATAGTGAAATAGTAGATTCGTTGATTCACCAGATGCGTGAAGAAGGCGTTACATTCAAGCTGGGCGAGGAAATTTCCGCCATCAATAAAAAGGATAGCCCAAACGGCGGGGTCGAAATCAATCTTAAATCATCAAAAATAATAAAATCTGATATGGTTTTATTTTCGCTGGGCAGGCGCGGTAACGTAAATGGGCTTAATCTGGGGGCGGCCGGACTAAAAGCTGATGAAAACGGTATTATTCCTGTGGATAGACATTATCGTACCTCCACTGAAAATATCTACGCGGTCGGCGATGTAATCGGTTTTCCCTCGCTTGCTTCAACAAGTATGGAACAAGGGCGGCAGGCCGCGTTTCATGCTTTTGATTATTCCTGTCCGCTGTTGCCCGGGCTTTTTCCCTATGGTATATATTCAATTCCTGAAATATCGTATGTCGGCGATCATGAGGAAACGCTTACCCAGAAGGGTATTTCATATGAAACCGGCATTGCCCGTTATCAGGAAACCGCCCGCGGCCAGATACTGGGTGATTTTACCGGATTATTGAAACTAATCGTGAATCGCGAAAACAATAAACTGCTTGGCGTTCACGCGATCGGCACCGGCGCGACCGAACTGATTCATATCGGACAGGCTGTTATTGCTATGGGCGGCACAGTGGATTATCTGGTCGATTCAGTATTCAATTATCCGACTCTGGCCGAATGCTACAAAATCGCCGCTCTGGATGTGTATAACAAACTGCGTTAAGGCTCGAACGAATATTTCAACTCATCAAAGTAATCTTTAATCCTTGGCGTCAAACAGGGCTTTCCAAATAAACGCGGCGATTATTCCGCCTAATATCGGCGCGAGGATAAATAGCCATAACTGGGAGATTGCGTCTCCCCCTACAAATACAGCCGGGCCGAGACTTCTGGCCGGGTTTACCGACGTCCCGGTTATAGGAATTCCCACTAGATGAATTAGGGTTAAGGTCAAGCCGATAGCGATTCCCGCGAACCCTTTCGGGGCATTCTGATGGGTCGAACCGAAAATCACGAAAAGAAAAAGAGCTGTCAGAACAACTTCGGCGATAAAACAGGCTCCCATCGAATATTGATCTGGCGAAAAAATACCGTATCCATTCTGGCCTAATCCGGAAGCGTTCAATGCGAAATCGGCTCGGCCGGCCGCTATAGCGAGCAATATACCGGCCCCGGCTATCGCGCCGATACATTGAGCGATGATATACCCGATGGAGTCTTTAATATCGATTTTACCGGCAACCAGCATCGAGATTGTAATCGCGGGATTGACATGACACCCCGAAATCGGGCCAATTGCATAAACTAACGCCAAAACGATTAGCCCAAAGGCAAATGCAATCCCGGCAAAACCGATGTGCGAACCGGCAATAACGGCGCTTCCGCAACCGATAAATACCAGCGCCAGGGTTCCGATTAGCTCGGCCAAATACTTTTTCATAGACTCCTCCCCGATCGTACTTCAGACGACCTATAAATGTCTAAAAAAATGATTTAGATAAATCTGATTAGCTAATACTATAAAGCGGGAGTCAGTTCAACTATTAATATTAAAAACTAAATTTTCGCTTTAGCAAGAAAAGCCATTAATCAATCCTAAAATAAATCTATTGTAAATAACAGCCGCCTGTTTGTAATAAACATCTGCCGCGTTTTCATGATATCAGCCCTTATACTTAATAAATAACCCTTTGTCAAATTCATCAAACGCAACCTCCAGTTCTTGCTGGGTATTCATCACAATTGGTCCATACCAGGCAATTGGTTCATGTAGAGGTTTTCCCGAAACGAATAGAAACCTTACGGAATCGCTCCGGGTCTTCACCGATATTTGTTCTCCTTTGCCAAAAAGCAGGATGGTGCCATTTCTAATCAATGGATCTCGGTCAAGATTGACGTAGTTATCGGTTTCCGTAGCATGAGCAAATGGGCTATCCTCTGAACAAAAAATGGCGTTTCCTCCGATAACGTAGGCAAATACATTATGGTTCAATTTTGTTGGATGAAAATATTCAGTATCGGGGGGCACACTTATATCAAGATAGACAGGGTCAATTGCGATATCACGGGCCGGGCCGGATATGCCATCTATTTCCCCGCAAATTACTTTTATGTTTACGCCTCCTTTCATATGGACTTCGGGAATTTCGGCGCTTTTTATATCGCGATATCGGGGATTCATCATTTTGTGCTTTGCTGGAAGATTCGCCCAGAGTTGAAATCCGCCCATTTTACCGAATCGGTCGGGTTTGGGCATTTCTTGATGAATTATGCCGCTGCCCGCGGTCATCCACTGCACGTCGCCCGGCTCGATAATCCCGGAATTTCCGAGACTATCGCCATGTTCGACAAAACCATCAAGCATGTAAGTGATCGTTTCAATTCCCCGGTGGGGATGCCAGGGAAATCCTTTGATAAAAAAACGTTCATCATCGCCGCGAAAATCATCTAAAAGCAAAAAAGGATCGAATTGGGGAACTTCGCGAAACCCAAATACCCTCTTCAGATGCACTCCTGCACCCTCAATAGTAGGTTTACCTTTAATAACCTTTATTATCCTGCGGATTTCGGTCATGATTTACTCCTTCTTATAAATACTATATGATCGCTTTACATTCATTCACAGTTGTCAGCAATCGCAAAAAAATGCAACAATGGATTATATAGAAGATAAATGGTTAATGCAAAGGTGTATTTTTTAGGATTTACACCAGAAACAAGGCCCGATTTAATAGCAAATACAAGAACTGATAGCCCTATAACCCTATTCCATTTTCGTTATAACGCGCCAAACCGCCGCCAGTACCAATCCATTTATCGCCGCCATTGCCAAGTGTTATACAGGTTACGTTTTCGTTGGGAATAAGCGAATTGCTGGGAATAAAAAAGCTCCAGGTAGAACCGCTACGAACATTCAAGCCTCCACTTGCGGTTCCAATCCAGACAATGCTCGGGCCTTGAGTTGTTATACCCAAAATCGAGTTGCTTCTTATTCCGGAATTCGTCGTGCGATATGTGATCCAGGCCGAACCATCATATCTGGTAATGCCAGCGGAACTGGTTCCTATCCACTTTACATTGTTGACGTCCACAGCTACCGCCCAGATATTGTTATCCTGAAGTCCCGAGTTCCCGGTGCCATAAACAAACCAATTGATTCCATTGAATCTGGAAAGACGATTGCTTGTGCCAATCCAAATGGCGCCATCCTGATCGACAACCAAAGCTTTCACGGCATGATAATAAGTCTGGCTTCCTGAAGCATACGTAGTCCAAGTAGTATCAACAATTTTAGCAAGCCCATTTTCCGTTCCAATCCAGATTTCGCCAGTTCCGCTTACCGCCAGAGCGTTAATCTGATTATCAGGCAAAAGGGAATTTGACACAGTATATTGAACCCACTGGGAATCATTGTATTTCGCTAAACCTTGGCTGGTGCCGATCCATTTGGTATTATTATAATCGACAACGATGGCATTAATAATATTGCCCGGAATTCCCGAGTTTGATGTCCGATATGTTGTCCAGACATTGCCGCTAAATTTCGAAAGCCCATTTTCGGTGCCAACCCAAATCGCGCTATTCTGGTCAATCGCTAATGAATAAACATAATTGCTGGCGATATTGGAATTTGACGTGGAATATACTTTCCATTTGATTGGAGTATTGTCATCGGGGTTATTGGGCGAATTGGTTAGATCCGAGCATGAATTTATCATTATACCTAAGATACACGCGAATGCGAGTAAAGCCATGATACGGACTCTGGCACCGGCATCTATTTTATTTAACATAATACACCTCGCTATTTTAAAATCTTAACTTAAAACCCACCCAATCTGGTTTCATAAGAGTATATTAGCTAATAAACTTTGAGTCCCGCAAGTAAAATCCATATTTTATCTATCTTCGCGATTAATGCCGGTGACGGTGGTGCAGATCGGGCCAATGCGGATGAGAATGTTCCAGATGAATGTGACTGTGTTTATGAATATGCACCAATCCATCGGGTTTGCCTTTGTGTTCATGATTATGATGTCCGTCATCGTGCGCATGGCTGTGCTCGTGTATTTTCTTTAAATGAATATGGAAATGAGAATGTCGGCTGAAAAGAACAACAGTCAATGAAACACACATTAATCCGGCGGCCAACCCTTGAAATATACTTATAGATTCGCCCAAAAAAAACACCGCGATTACTAAACCAAAAAACGGGTTGCTGGCAAAAATCATTTGAGCCCGACTGGCCCCGATATTTTGCGCCGAAATGATATAAAGCATGATACTGGCGCCATAACAAAAAGCCCCAATCAATAAAGCGTAAAGCGTCATTAAAATATCTGCGCTATAATTTTGAAGCGCCAGGCCGATAGCAAGATTTACCGCGCCCGCCACCACTCCTTTCCAGAAGGTGCTCATGGCAGGGGTGATATTGTCAATTAGGGCGGTTAAGTTATTATCTATGCCCCAAAAGATACAGGCTACAAGGATATACATGCCGGCTTTAATGCCCGCCGTTGGCTCTGTCACACATAGCAAAACGCTGGTTGCCAAAACTCCCGCCATTCCGAACCAGCCTTTTAAGTCAAGATGATCTTGAAAAAAGATCCCCCCGATTACGGCCGTGGCCATTAATTCCAGAGGAAGCCAGAGAGATACCGAAGCGGCCGACGCAACCTTCAATCCCTTAAGCAGAAATAAAGGCGCGATTATACCGCCGCATAGAATCGCCAATATCAAGCGATACATGTTTTTTTTGCTATTTCGACTAGTTATCGGCCTGTTGATTCTCCTATATACAAAAGGCGATACTCCCAAAGCCGCGCCTATGTACAATAAGCCCGCCAATTGGAATGGGCTGAATATGCCAAGCAAAGGTTTCCCCAAAGGCGCCGCCGCACCGAATAATAACGCGGCCAATAACCCTAAAATAAAAAAGACCATGATGAATTATATACCATAAGAGAATATGAGGCAA
>CAZTNJ010000102.1:0-10108 GCA_964614835.1 uncultured Ignavibacteria bacterium
GAATCTCCGTTCGAGGGGTCATCGCCCGCCTGACTGTCGTATCGGTAAATTCAAAAACCGAATGGATAAGCCGTTGTTCTTCCTTATCAAAAACGCCATGCTCCATCCCTTCCTTGATCAGGAATTCAACCTCCGCTTCACTAATGGAGTTGCCCTGTTTAATCTCGTGAGACATTCCTAAAATTCGAAGGCAGAGATTCGTCGACCAGGTGAGAATTTTAATAATTATATTGAGGAACTTAATCGAATACCAGGTTCCCGGTCCGACCCAGAGGGCGATTTTTTCCGCATTGCGAATAGCCACGGCTTTGGGTACCAATTCGGCGACAACCAGAAACAAGTATGAAATCACAATAACCACAAGCGTAACGGAAATTGGCCCGGATGCGTGTTGCACCGCCGCTATGGGAATCGTCCTAACTACCGGTTCAATCAGAACGATGGCCATCGCTCCGCCTATTGCGGAGGCAGCCGAAGCAGTGACAGTCATACCGATTTGCACAACCGCAAAAAAACTATCGGGATTGTTTTTCAGCTTCTCAACGAAGGCCGCTTTGGTTTGTCCTTCTGAAATAAGCTCTTTCAGGCGACTTGAACGTACCGCAACTACTGCTATTTCGGAGGCTGAAAAAAAGCCAGAAAATAATACCAGGATAATTACTACGATAAACTGTATTAACAGCGTAACGAGCATCTATCGGCCAACACCTCGGGCCATCGCCTCCAAGCGGGCAATCCTCTCCTCCACCGGTGGGTGAGTTGAAAAAAGGTTAGCGAAATTTTTGCCTGATAGAGGATTGATAATAAACATATGCGCGGTGGCCGGATTGGCATTCACCGTTACTTTCTGCGCGGCCATATGGATTTTTCTCAAGGCCGAAGCCAAACCTAACGGATTATGCGATACGGCTGCCCCGGTCTCATCAGCTGCATACTCGCGGGAGCGCGAAATTGCCATCTGGATAAGCATCGCAGCGATAGGCGCGGTAATCATCAGGATAATCCCAAGAATCGGATTGCGGTCCTCATCGTTGCCGCCGCCGAAAAACATGGCTGTATGGGCAATCATCGAAATCGCTCCGGCTATAACAGCGGCTATCGTACCAATCAGGATATCGCGATTTTTTACATGGGCAAGTTCATGTGCTATCACTCCGCTTAATTCGCCATCGTCAAGGATATTCATTATCCCGGTGGTGGCGCAGACTGCCGCATGCTGAGGATTTCTGCCGGTTGCGAATGCGTTTGCGTAAGGGGCATCGATTTCGTAGACTTTAGGCATAGGGATACCGGCGCTTTGTGCCAAAGGACGAGCAAGCCTTGCCAGCCGCGAATCTTCCGGAGCCGGTTTGGCCTTGTACATCGTTAGAATAATCTTATCGGAAAACCAATACGTTCCCAGATTCATCGCCAGAGCGATAACAAAAAATAATATCATCCCCTGACGGCCGCCAATCAGGTTTCCGACAAATACCAATAACACCGTTAATGCTACTAATAGGAAAATTGTCTTAAACGAATTCATTTTGGTGCTCCTTTCATATTTAAAGGGGCTTCTAATAGTATTACCAGAAGCCCACTCGAGTCAAGTTATATTTATTATACTGCGAATTGTCAACTTGGTTTCGGTCGCCTTATGTGCTTGTTAAATATACGTTTAAACTCCCAGAAAGCAAGCAATCGTCGTTTTTTTGTAAAAGCCAAAACAAGCTCTATAATAATCCAAGCGCCATAAACGAGCAGTATTTCCTCGCGTATTGATGGTTGGATGAATTGCACGACCCAGAGCAGAAAAAGCCCAAGCGCTTCATAAGCCCTAAAAGACATGTTGGCCAGAAGTAAAAATCCCAACAGCGATTGCAGGGTTGTCATTAGGATTTCGACCCGATGGCTCCAGTCGAAATCAATCCCATATACTCCGCCGCGGGAAATTGAATATACGATCGGAATCAGCGAAACCAATAGGGTCAACTCGGCTATCCCGGATGACACCATATTCATCAAAGCCATCGAGGCCTTATCGACAGATTTGGCCCAATAGAATGCCGATACCTTTTCTGGGAATTCCGATAGAAATGGGGCCACCCATTGTACGAATACGAATGTCGGAACGCCGACAACCACCGACAAGCCAAGCATACTTTCTAAAAACGGGTTTGCGATGAGGTAAATCGCTGTCGCGCCGCCTAAAAAACATCCGGTAATAAGCAGATTACGCCACAATCTTGAGCGGGTGAGTATGAAACGCGGTATCGGTTCGATTTCGCTAATTTTTTCTTCCTCATGAGGCGGCAAGCGCAAAAGAATCGAAATATAGACAAGATACATCATCAGAAGAATAGCGCTATCATAGATAGTTAATGAGGCTTTTATGACAATTACGAACATATACAGAGTCGGCACCAGCAGTCCCATCAATTCGACCGAATGTTCGCGATCTAATCTAATATTATCGAAATTCCTTCTGCGCTTCTTTTTATTGATATTAAATATCGCCGCCACGAAATAAATCAACGGCCAACCTAATCCAATCAAAAGGCGCAGCGCTCCGGTAAAATTTGCGGTAGCCAGGCCGATATTTTCGGGCGTTGGAACCTGTCCTGCGCGCCAGGCGATTACGCCCTCAACCGCAAATTCCGGCAGGGTTTGAATAAGGGCAAGCATCGTTAAAGCAAATCCCTGCGATATCAAAAACTGGGCAGATTCGGCGCCCCAAGCGATAACCAGAGCCGCGCCAATTATCGAAGGAAATGTCCAGACAGCGTTCCACGCGGAAGCTTTGGCGGCTTCAGCGGTTAGTTGTTTTACTTCTTCTATCAATTCATCCTCTAATTATTTTAGAGACGATATCGGTCTTGGTGATGATGCCAATCAATTTGCCTTCGGATACGACCATCAGTCGTTCAGTTTTGTTTTTTAAAAGTAGCGATGCGGCTTCGGTAAGCGGCATATCTACCGAAACAGTTGTTGGGTCACTGATTAAAATCTCCCCCACCTTAACCGACTGCGATTTTTTCAGTATTTCTTCGAGCGAATCTATATTGGATTGATTAGACCGCTGGGCTAGATACTCTTCATAACGCGGAAGGGCGTAATTTAGCAGCGCGCTTTCAGAAACTTCACCCAGTAATTTGCCTGAATTATCAATTACTGGTAGACCGCTGATTTTATATTTGAATATCAGATTGACGGCTTCTTTTATTGTTTTATCGGGGGTAATCGCGATTGGGTCAACTGTCATCACATCGCCGACAATCAAATCGCGTTCGACATTTATGCCGGTTTTATGAATGATTTCCAGCACTTCCGGTACGGACCTGGCCGCCAGCAAAGCGGGAAGTGTATCTGGACGGCGGGCGAAATTTGCCAAACCGGACAGGCTTTGCAAGTAGGCTTTGGAAATATTGCGCGGAGTCAATAACAGAATAAGCAATTGTAAAGGTTTATTGTCGGGCGTTTCGGCGGGAATCCCCTCGGGAAAGATACCGAGCACGACGTACAAGCCGGTAACGATATCGGTGCGGGCGTGTGGGAAAGCGACACCGCGTCCCATCGAAGTGCTACCCAGCTTTTCGCGTTCATAAACGGCGTTGACTATCTCTTCGCTGTTTTTTTCGGGATATTTGCGGCAGAAAAGCTCGGCCAGTTGACGAACGGCCTCATCTTTGGAGGATGCTTTCAGATTGATTTTAATAAATTCGGGATCGAATATTTTGCTAAGGTTCATTATCGTTTACCGGTTTTGAAGGGATTTCGTTTCGGAAATTGGTTTCTTTGTTAATATAACGATATATTTTTTCGGGAGTGATTATGCCGCCGGAAACCGCCATCTTAATTCCCTCCTCGACTGGCATATTAAGGAATATCACCTGTTCCGGCGGGAATAAGATTGCAATACCAGTAAAAGGAGTCGGCGTTGATGGAATGAAGATACATAAATACTCATGCGATTGCCCATCCCCTTCGAGCGTGGTTTGGTTGGCCAGAAATCCCAGGGCGTAGATACCAGGACGGGGATACTCTACCAATACGACCGACTTAAAAATCTTCTTTTGCGGCAGAGTCAGCGCCTGCACGAATTGTTTGGTCGAACCATAGACAAAATTCACCAGCGGTATATGAAGAAGCAGAAACTCCCACAACCGGAGTATCTTTTTACCGAGAACGTTGGCGGCCAGAAATCCGGCAATCATTATTAAAGCAAGCGTGATTATGATTCCCACGAATGGGAAAAAGTAGGCATGGCCGAATAGTCGGACAACCAGCGGTTCGACGATATCATCCACCCACTGCACCATCCCTTTGAGCAGGACAAATGTCAAGATTAGCGGTACGATTACCAGCAGACCGGATATGAAGCTATTGCGTAATATTTTTTTCGACTGGTCGGCTATGTTCATGGCTGAATAATATTATTTGATTGGCCTTTTAGTCAACAGCAATCGGAATTGTCCAAGTATCGTCCCCATATAATGATTTTCGGCAGATTAAGGGCGAATCGTATTTTGGTGTGGTAGGGGTGGAACAGTCATGCTGCTAATGGACGGTTAGGTCTCCCCAAAGGGCCCTTTGCGGCGCACCTGACTGCGAGCCTATCGGGTATGGAGACCCGACGACACATAAACCGCAGATATTAGCACTATCAGAGGGATTGGATTCTACAGAACAAAAACCAGGCTGGAAGTTAATCCAACCTGGTTTCTATTTTCAATCAAACAAATACTTATTTCTTACCACGCTTTTTGCCCTTGGCGGCTGGTTTTGGCTTGGCCGCTTGAAGCATCAGCCGGCGGATCACGGTATCCAGATCGGGCTGGCCGATTTCCTGAAGTTCGTAGCCGACTCTGACTGTCGGTTTGTTGATTTTCACCAGCTTACGCAAATCTATTGGGGTTGCGATAACTACGGTATCGGCCTTAGTGCGATTAATGGTCTGCTCCAGGTCTTTCACCTGTTTAACACCGTATCCCATTGCCGGCAACAATGTCCCAATATCGGGATATTTGCGATATGTTTCGGTAATCGACGCCACTGTATAAGGACGTGGATCGACCAATTCTGCTGCCCCATATTTGGAGGCTGCCACCACGCCTGCGCCATAGGTCATTTCGCCGTGGGTAAGGGTCGGGCCGTCTTCCACGACCAGCACCCGCTTGCCTTCGATAAGTTCGGGCTTGTCGACCGATATCGGCGAAGCTGCTTCCACTATAATAGCCTCGGGATTAAAATAGCGGACTGATTCTCTAACCGCATTGATCCCTTCAACCGTCGCGGTATCGATTTTATTGATAACGACTACATCCGCCAAAAGCAGATTGGTTTTGCTGGGGTAGTAAGTCAGCTCATGGCCCGGCCGATGCGGGTCAACGACGGTGATGTAAATATCGGGGTCGAAAAACGGCAGGTCGTTATTGCCGCCATCCCAGATAACCACGTCGGCCTCTTTTTCGGCCTCGCGCAGAATTTTCTCGTAATCGACGCCAGCGTACACTATCACGCCGTTGTTGATATGCGGCTCGTACTCTTCCCGCTCTTCGATGGTACATTTGTGTTTGTCCAAATCGGATAACTTGGCGAATCGTTGACAGGTTTGCTTGACCAGATCGCCATAGGGCATGGGGTGACGCACCGCAACTACTTTAAGGCCGTAGCTTTGCAGGATATTGCAGACGCGGCGGGTGGTTTGCGATTTGCCGGAACCGGTCCTGACGGCGCAAATAGCGATAACCGGCTTGGATGAGCCCAGCAGGGTTTCGCGGGCGCCCAGCATCTTAAAATCGGCGCCGCAAGCGTTGACGATAGCGCCCAACGACATCACCTTTTCGAAAGAAACATCGGAATATGAGAATACGGCTTCATCGATATCATACTTGTTTATGAGGGCGGGTACTTCGTCTTCCGTATAGATAGGGATACCCTTAGGATACAACTTGCCGGCCAACTGTGCCGGATATTTGCGTCCCGCGATATCGGGAATTTGCGTGGCGGTAAAAGCGACCACCTCATAAGCCGGATTGTCGCGATAGACCGTATTAAAATTATGGAAATCGCGTCCGGCGGCGCCCAGGATAAGAATCTTCTTTACTTTCATGGCTATTATTAACCTCTTTCTAATTAGTCTATTTTTATGTCTAAAAACGAAAATAGATATAAAGACTATTGGCAGATGACTGATTGTCAGTGATCAAAGAGCTTTTTTGACCAATATCCCATGCTGATAAGATAGCATTATAAGGCAAATTGTCAAGCATGTTAGTTATCTGCAACACATTTATAGCACTATTAAACGACATTAGATTCTTGGCATCACGGTTTTAATTTTTATCTTGGGACGACCTTTATGGTATAAGGCGTTAATATATTCTAACAGTATATCAGATTAGTAACAAATAGGTTACGGTTATCTACCGGCTTATAA
Organism: uncultured Ignavibacteria bacterium; assembly: GCA_964614835.1. Lineage (GTDB taxonomy): Bacteria > Zixibacteria > MSB-5A5 > UBA10806 > 4484-95 > JAAYTW01. The sequence continues at coordinate 6,419 of CAZTNJ010000102.1, forward strand.
AAGATTAAATAAAGAAATTTCTTGATATCTATATCATAAAATCGTTATTATTGTTTAATGTCAACCTTATAAACAGAAATGGAGGATGTGTTGATTCGAGCAGTGTTAATGTTTGTTCTAGTTATCGTGGTGACGGCTTGTGCCTTCGCTGATAATTGCGTGAGTTGCCATTTAAAGGTTACTCCAAATGCGGTGGCAGATTGGCGTATGAGCAAACATTCGGGGGAAGATATTTCCTGCGATGCCTGCCACGGAACAGCTCATAAATCTGCTTCCGATTTTAATCTGGCATTATCGCCCACAGCACAAACCTGCGCTGGATGTCACGAAAAGCAATTTGCCCAGTTTGCCAAAGGAAAACACGCTCTGGCATGGGCATCAATGAAAGCGATGCCGACAACCCATCAATTACCCATGGCGCTTATTGATGGCATGAAGGGATGCGGTGGTTGTCACAAGCTTGGACTAAAAGGTGATGACGAAGTAGCCAAGCTAAAAAAAGAAGGTTCGGTCTTTGGTCACGCATCCTGCGATGCCTGCCATACCCGCCATACATTCTCGATTAAGGAGGCGCGTCAGCCCCAAGCATGCCAGACCTGCCATATGGGATTTGACCATCCGCAATGGGAAATGTATTCAGCATCCAAACATGGCGTCCGTTACCTTTTGAAGCAATCTGGCGTACTACCTGATTCAACGCCAGCGCCAACCTGCCAGAACTGCCATATGATTGGTGGGAATCACGAAGTTCGCGCCCCCTGGGGGTTCCTGGCGGTAAGGCTTCCCCTGCCCGATGAACCACAATGGAAAGCGGACCAAATAACGATACTCCAAGCACTGGGCGTTTTAGATCCGACAGGGCAACCCACCGGTCGTTTAGATGTAGTCAAAGCCGCCGATGTTGCCCGATTAACTCAAGAAAGTTTTGATATTGAACGCAATAAGATGGTTCAAGTATGCGGCGATTGTCATTCGGAAAATTTCGCCAAGGCGGAAATCGCCAAGGGCGATAATATGATTAAAGAAGCGGATCATCTTCTTGCCGAGGCGATCAGAATAGTCGCCGGATTATACCAGGATAGTATAATTGCCCAACCTGCGTCATATGCCTATCCGTTCCCGGATCTTCTTACCTTCTCGGATGCCCCCACCGTAATTGAGCAGAAACTATTCGAAATGCATCTTGAGCATCGTATGCGCGCTTTCCAGGGGACATTTCACGCCAATCCGGATTACGCTTTGTGGTATGGCTGGAGCGCCATGGTTCGCGATTTGGCCGAAATTAAAGAAATGGCGCACGATTTGCGGGAAAAACACCGTAAATAATCACAACCGTTAGTTAACAAGAGCGGGAATATCGAAATCGCTATTCCCGCTTTTTTTATATAATAACCTTAGGATTAGCTTGAATTGGAATAACAATTATATTAATATTTATTCAAATAGGAGGAATTATGGAAAAACGTTCAATTTTCGTTATTGTGGCATTGTTAGGGTTCGTTACGTTCGCCCGGGCCGATGTGACCGTGCAAATGAAGACAACGCTTAGTGGCTTTATGGGAATGAACACCGAGAGCCAGGATGTTCAATATGTAAAAGGCGATAAAAGTTTTCATGACATAACATCAAAAATATCGGGCGGCTTTATGAATGCTCTACCCGGTAATAAAAGCAGCAGCAACCAGCAAATTATCCGAATCGATAGACAAATCATTTGGTCTTTAAAACCGGAAAACAAATCGTACACCGAGATGACCTTCGATATGTTCAAGCAATCGATGGAACAGTCGGTAGCGGCGATGCAGGAAATGAACGCGAAACCCGAAGAGCCTGAAAATATTACCTGGACAGTCACCGTCAAGACATCCGATAAGAATGAAAAAGTCGGAAGTTATGATTGTAAGCTGGTAACCGGTAAAGCGGTTGGAGTAAATAAAAAGGACGCCAAAGATACGACAACTATCTTGATGAACTATTGGCTGGCAAGTAATGTAACAGGCGAGCAAGAATTAAAAGCGTTTCAGGAAAATTACGCTAAAGCATTGAATCTGGATGAAATGGATCTTCAGCAAGGCATGGCTTCGATGATGAAAAATTACGGTGACCAATTCAAGAAATTGGGCGAGGAAATGGCCAAGTCGAAAGGATATCCGGTTAAAACCAGCATCGAGGTTTTCTCCTCCACAACCAAAACGGGATCATCCGAAAGCTTGGGCGAGGGCGATGAAGGTCAACCACAATCGGTTGCCGACATAATGAGTAAACTGGGCAACAAACTCGGAAAGAAAGATGCCGGCAAGGCCGATAAAAAAAACAAAGAGGATAATCCCAATCGAATTTTCGAGATGACATCCGAGCTTATCAGTATTTCCACCGACCCTATCGATGACAGCAAATTCGAAATCCCCGCCGGATATAAAAAGCAGGCAACCAAATAGCCTCTTTCATTCCAAGATTAAATGGTGCGAGTATTTCGAAAATCACATTTTCGGAATACTCGTTTATTTTCTTCCTTGAAGAGGATACTTGATGCCGACTTTATTTTCGACGCTACTCTTTATTCTGGCCGGTCAAATTAGCGGCCCGATTGATATAAATTCAATATTGTCTAAAGCGGATTCGGTTAACACGGCGGTGATGGATTCGGCTCAATATTATTCCTATGAATTTACCGAGAAGATTGTTTTTACCGAATTGGATGATAATGAGAATATTAAAAAAGCCGATACGACTATTTCGCGAGTGACCATAAATAATGGCAAGGAGTCATCCCGTACCATTATCTATCCTCCCCAAAAATCGAAAAACAAAAAATCGGATAAAGAAATATCGACTGGAGCGACTGTAGACCTATCCCCTGATAATCCAGATTATAAATTTGACCTTTTAGACAGTCCTGGCTCGGCGTATGTCATAAAAATCTCGCCCAGGAAAAACCCTCCGGAGAAAGAGCAGATCGACGGTATTTTTTATATCGATAAGGAGACATTTCTGGCCACCCGGATGGATTTCGCGATACCTCGGCCAAAGAACGTAAAGCAATTGAAAATGCTACTAAATTTCACTCGACTCGCGGAAGGCCCTTTTGTTATCACTAATATGAACGTTCAGGGACTGGCGGCGCCGTTTTGGGGATTGATTAAAATCCGATTTATGGTTACCGGCGAATTTTATGATTATGTTATACCTGACGGAGTCAAGAAGGAATAAACCGGAGTAATTTGAAAAGTATTATTTTAAAAGCGGGCAGAGAAAAATCGGTTCTACAGAAACACCCGTGGATTTTTTCGGGAGCGATCTCCAATATCGAGGGGACAATATCCCCCGGCGAGATAATCCGGCTGCTTGATTTCCGGAAGAGATTTCTGGCTTATGGCTATTATAATCAAGCCTCGCAGATAGCGGTTCGGATTCTGGAATGGGATGAAACGAAACGTGTCGATGACGCCTGGTGGATATCAAAAATGGCCGATTCGATCGGTCGCCGCCGTATTTTCGCGGAAAATGAAGATACCGATTCTTACAGGTTAATATTTGGCGAATCGGACCTATTACCCGGTTTGATTGTAGACAAATATTCTGATTTTTTGGTGGCGCAATTTTTAACTGCAGGTGTCGAGGCAACTAAGCCAACGATAATTTCCGCGCTTCTCGAATTGCTTAAACCATCCGGAATATATGAACGAAGCG
>CAZTNJ010000103.1:0-9865 GCA_964614835.1 uncultured Ignavibacteria bacterium
TTTTCACCTTTTTCGATAAAATTATCCACAACGGCCTGAATTTCAGCGTCGGTCTTCTTTTGTAGCATATATTTTTTTAAGAACTCTTTTGCGATAGATTCAGATAATCTTCTTGCTCTGAGACAAACTTGAATCCATGAAGGATCAAGAAGTCCTAATTGTTGTAGGAATGGGTGTGGTGGCTCGTTTTTCTTTATGGCATCTTGCGACTCCTTAATTAAACTAAGATAAGCATCTACCCAAGAGCTTGCAGGTCTCTGTATTTGTCCAGTAGGCGTATTAACAATCATTTGAGGGTCTATTGGACCAAGCTCTGCGGTTTCCCGCATCATAATGGAATCAGCACCCATTGCCATAATTGTACCAGCGCTCATAGCTGTTTTGGGTATTATAACTCTCAAATTTTTACAATATGTCCTGCATGTTTGTATAATATTTTGAGCTGCCAAAGCATCCCCACCCAGGGTATGTATCATTATATCGAGATTACCAGAATATTGGGCAAAATCTATTGACATAAATGCTGTTTCGATGAATCGGTCATCTACTTTCATTATACTGCCGACGGGATGCGGGAAATTACCAATATAACATAATAGATTTCGCTTAGTTATTCTCTCAATTTTACGTATTAAACCAAAATGGGCAATTCCTTCATTTTGAATAGAATCCATTGTATCAAGCGCAAATCCCTTACTCACATTATTCAATTTGACCTCCTTTTTTATGTTTGAATTTATAATAGTTATTTTTATCGGACTTGTCAAGTAGGGTTATTATGTCGTAAGAAGGGAACTTTTATCGGCATGAAATAGTCTAACAATTCGTAGTGGCCGAATTAAACCGGCATTGCAAAAAGCTTAAAGTTATAAAGTCCCGGCCTATTGACGAAGGCCGAATTGGCGAAAGGAGCACTAATGGGATCACTAAAAGAAAATTTGGCCGCGAAAATTCCAGTCTGGCGGGAAGATATCCGCTATTTGCTGAAAAATCATGGTGACAAGCAAATATCAACGGTTAATGTTTCGCAGCTGTATGGTGGATCCCGCGGCTTGATAGCCATGGTTTGCGATACATCGTCGGTTTCGGCCGATACCGGTTTAAGTATACGCGGAATCCCAATCAAACAGCTTAAAGACCGGATACCCGAAGAAATCTTTTATCTGCTCTGCACCGGAGAGTTGCCCGACCAGAAGGCGGTCGCCTCGCTACAGAAATCGTTGGAAGCGCGCAGCAAGGTGCCCGCATATGTCTGGAAGATTCTGGAATCGATGCCCAGGGATTCTCATCCCATGGCGATGCTCAATACCGCCATACTTGTGATGGAACGCGAATCGAAATTCAGGAAATTGTACGATAACGGCTTAAGAAAGGAAGATTACTGGATGCCAACGCTCGAAGATGGGTTGGATATCCTGGCGAGGATTACCGTTATCGCAGCCGGGATTTATCGGATGAAATTCAAGAAGGGAAGGCGTATCGGCTGGAAAAAAGGACTCGACTGGGGAGGCAATTTTGCCCACATGCTCGGCATCAAGGATAAAAAAGGTTCTTTTGCAAATCTGATACGATTCTATATGGTGGTACACTCCGATCACGAGGGCGGCACGGTGTCTTCTCACGCGTCATCATGCGTTGCCAGCGCGCTTTCGGATTCTTACTATGCCGTCAGCGCCGGACTCAACGGTCTGGCAGGTCCGCTTCATGGTTTGGCCAATCAGGAATGTCTTCACTGGGTATTGATGCTTCATGACAAATTCGGCGGCGTTCCCAGTGATGAACAACTCCGTCAATTCGCCTGGGATACGCTGAAATCAGGTAAGGTAATTCCCGGCTATGGTCACGCCGTGCTTAGGATTACCGATCCCCGCTTTGACGCGTTTTTAGAATTCGGGGCGCAACACATGCCGGAAGATCCCATATTCCAGATTGTAAGTAAAATTTATCGGATAGTCCCGGATGTATTAAGAGAACAGGGGAAAGCCAAAGACCCGTGGCCAAATGTCGACGCGGCTTCCGGGGCGTTACTATATCATTATGGTATGCGGGAATTTTCGTTCTACACGGTGATGTTTGCTGTTTCGAGAGCGATGGGATTGGTTTCCCAGATGATTATCGGGCGGGCGATGGTATACCCGATCGAACGTCCGAAATCGGTTACCACCGACTGGGTGAAGAAGCACGTAAGCCAATAGCTATCCAAGTATTCCGATCAAGCCGTTTTACGCTGAAGCAAAGCGGTTTTTTATATTATTGCTTGATTATATTTCAAATCTATTCTATATATAAATAGTGATATTTATGGTAGGAAGTTGGATGAATACTCTTTATTTTGGCGATAATCTCGATATAATTCGGGAAAAAATTGATAACGAATCGGTAGATTTGATTTATCTCGATCCGCCCTTCCAAAGTGGAAAAGATTATAACATTATTTTTAAACCGAGTAGATACGAAGCAAAGGGGGCGACTGCTCAAGTAGAGACTTTTGAAGACACCTGGAAATGGGGTGATGAACCTGAACTTGAATTTGAGGGATTAATAAAAGGCACGATCACTACTGAAAAACCGAACCAAAAGTTGATAGAGCTTATAAAGTCGATGCGCAGCTATTTGGGTGAATGTCCAATGATGGCTTACCTTTGCATGATGGCTCCCCGGCTGCTTGAAATGCGCCGTGCGCTAAAAAATACGGGCAGTATATATTTGCATTGCGATTCAATAGCCAGCCATTATTTAAAACTATTGATGGATTCCATTTTTGGCATAACCCAATTTCAAAATGAAATCGTGTGGAAAAGGACATCGGCGCATAATGACCCAAAGCGGTATGGTAGAAATGCGGATAGAATATTATTCTATTCAAAAAGCGATAATTATAAGTTTAATAGAGTATATATAAAATATAACGAGGAATATATTAACGGATTTTATAGATTTGAAGATAAGAAGGGGATTTATAGATTGGGTGATCTAACTGGCGCAGGAATAAGAACTGGAGATTCGGGGAAACCTTGGAAAGGTTACAATCCCACGGATGTTGGCAGGCATTGGGCGGTACCCAATAAATTGATTAAGAATATAATCGGCGCAAAAAGATTAGCGAAATTGAATGTTCAAGAAAAACTTAATTTCCTCCACAAAGCAGGATACATTGAATTTTCAAAAAATAATGTTCCTAGTTTTAAGCGATATTTAGAGGGGATGCCCGGCACGCCCGCCCAAGAAATCTGGGACGATATCCCGCCTATAAGCTCTCAATCAAATGAACGATTAGGTTATCCTACGCAAAAACCGGAGGCTCTACTTGAAAGAATCCTGCTGGCAAGTTCAAAAAAAGGCGATTTGGTTCTCGATCCTTTTTGCGGTTGCGGTACAACGATAGCTGTGGCCGAAAAGTTAAATCGTAAGTGGATCGGAATTGATATCACATATTTGGCAATTGATGTTATTAAAAAGCGCCTTGAAAAAAATCAGATCAAAGAGGGAAAACAGTTCATAATTGAAGGCGAGCCGACTGACCTATATTCAGCACAAAAACTTGCTTCAAAAGACCCATTCCAATTTCAACTATGGTGTATTTCAAAACTCGACGCAACCCCATCTCAAACCAAGTCCGGCGATAAAGGTGTCGATGGGTATATCAATTTCATTGGCTATGAACGAAAAGGCAATGCTGGAATAGGTGTGATTTCCGTGAAAGGTACACAAACAGTTAATCCGGCGATGGTTAGAGACCTTAAGGGAACGATGAAAAGCCAAAAAGCGGAATTTGGCATACTGATTACATTAAAAGAAGCGACGCAGGGTATGATTAATGAGGCAGTCAAGGAAGGATATTATGAATATGGAAGGAAAAAAATACCCAGGATACAGCTTATTACAGTTGAACAATTATTTATAACACCTATCCCTTTAATACTACCGGTTAACATTATCGAGCCATTCAAAAAACCTCCAATTAATATCAATAATCAAGAAGAATTGATATAGTTAGATTTTACCTTAACAAATCCCTTGAAAAACTCCCATAGCGATAATACATTCTGCGCCATGATAAAGGAAGCCGACCGTAAGCATTTCCATATACAAATCGATTTTCCTAAATGCGGTAACTGCGGCGCCTGCGTGGCGGTTTGTCCAGCGGACGCGCTTCACTTGAATCAAGTCAGATTAATTTCGAAAGATGAAAACTGTACCGGCTGTAAGTTCTGTATTATCACCTGTCCGGCGAATGCGTTAGAGTTAAGTCATGAATAAATCATATGATGTTGTCGTGGTCGGAGGCGGTCCGGCCGGTTCGCTGGCTGCCAAACATGCCGCTCTTGGCGGAGTATCGACATTGCTTGTTGAGAAACACCCGGTTATCGGTTATCCTGTTTGCTGCGCGGAAGCGATATCCACCACCGGGCTTACTAATATTGTCGAGGCCGACCCGCGCTGGATCAGTTCCGGAATCGAGCGGGTCAGAATTTATGGCCCAAAAAATTCCATGGCCAGTATTTTCCACCCCAAGGCAGGATTTGTTCTTGAGCGCAAGATATTCGACCGGTCGATGGCTGAACAAGCGGCACTGGCGGGCGCGGATATCAAGGTCGGCGTGGATGCAGTCGACATTCTCCGCGATAAGGATGGTCGAATCGCTGGCGTAATTGTCAATGACAATGGCAAACAGATCGAGATAAAGGCCAGAGTCATTATCGCCGCCGATGGTATCGAATCGCAAGTGGCAGCCAAAGCCGGTTTGAATCCTGTCCTAAAACCAAAAGATATCCATTCAGCTTATCAATATCTTATTGGGGGTATCGATATTGAGCCGGAAACTCTGGAGTTTTATTTCGGTTCAGAGACAGTGCCTGGCGGTTATATCTGGGTTTTCTGCAAAGGATCGAATACGGCCAATGTCGGCCTGGCGATATCGCCGACAAAATCGCCTCACAAAAAAGCGGTTGATTATCTCGATGAGTTTGTTGCCGGAAGATTTCCCGCAGGAAAAATTATCGAACGAATGACCGGCGGTGTGCCAATATATATGGAAAATTTGCCCCTATACAAAGATAATCTACTTCTATGCGGCGATGCCGCCCGGGTGATCGATTCGCTTACCGGCGCCGGAATCGCCAACGCGCTTCTGTCGGGCAAACTTGCAGGTGAGACGGCCGCCCGGATGGTTAAAGAAGGAATAAGCGGCGAGCAATACCGGAAAGAATTACTTAAGGTAAAAGGGAAAGAGCTTAAATTTTACTATCTTTGCCGCCAGATTTATCTTAAGCTGACCGATGACGATGTGGTTAATATTCTAAAGTTCGTCGATGATATATTTGGCGAAAAAGTAATAACGAGTATTAACCCGTTTGAAGTGATTACCAAAATTATCATGTCGCACCCAAAGCTGTTAACCCTGGGCAGACATTTATTGACGATGAACTAAACTTTACTTGGCGGCCGCTTTGTTGGCCAATTTAGCCAGACGCGATTTGAGGCGAGCGGCTTTATTTTTATGAAATACTTTTTTGGCGGCGGTTTTATCCAGAGCTTTATAAGCCGTTTTCAATTTATCGGCGGTTTTTTCTTTGGTGGCCTTAAATTCTTTAACGACCTTGCGGGCTATTGTTGCGGCAGCGCGGTTACGAGTGGCGGCGCGGCGCGATGTTTTGATTCTCTTTTTAGCAGATTTATGCTGAGCCAAGTTTATCTCCTTTTTGCGTTAACTATTTTCATTAACTGCCTATATCATAATACAGTTAGCTAATATAATCAAGCCGGATTTTATGTCAAACGATTTTCTACAAACAAAACAGAATCAACGGGATGGTTTCCTGCGGCGGATGGCTCGCTTTTCCGGATCGACCCTAATATCCCGCATATTAGGATTGGCTCGAGAACAGGTGATGTCGCACTTTTTTGGGGCTGGTATCGCAGTCGATTCCTTCAACGCCGCTTTCCGAATCCCGAACTTGCTGCGCGACTTTTTCGCCGAAGGGGCATTATCCGTGGCTTACGTGCCGGTCTTTTCCGAAAAATTGAAAAAAGAAGGGAAAGAACAGGCGTTCCTATTAACTTCGACAATTCTAACGGTCTTAAGTGTCATATTGGGATTGGTCAGCATAATAGGAATCGCAGCAGCTCCCTGGATAGTGCGGATTATCGCCCCCGGGTTTGCCGATTCGCCCGGTCAGATGGAACTGACAATCGCCATGACCCGGATAATGTTTCCGTTTCTGGCATTCGTGGCCGCCGCCGCCGCGATCATGGGGACGCTCAATTGTTTTGGAAAGTTTGGGCTTCCCGCGTTAGCCCCGGCAGGATTTAATCTGGTATCGATAGTAGCCGGTATCTTTTTCCGGCAGTTTTTCGACCCACCTATATTAGTGATGGCCTGGGGCGCGACTATTGGCGGTGTCGTGCAGATGGCTATGCAGGTGCCGCAGCTTTATCGGCTTGGATTCATGTACAGATTCAATTTCAGTTTTACCGATTCGGCGGTCGCGAAAATTATCAAGCTGATGGGGCCGGCCGCTATTGGAGTGGCGGCGGCGCAGCTTAATATTATCGTGGGAACACTGCTGGCCTCGCTGCAACCGGCAGGTAGTATATCTTATTTGAGCTATGCCTTTCGGTTGATGCATTTTCCTTTGGGTGTGTTTGGTGTAGCGGTGGCGGCTGTGTCTTTACCTGAACTTTCGGCAATCGCCGCGGAAGGGAAAACCGAACTACTGTTCTCCAAATACATTCGTTCCTGTAAAACGCAACTTCTGTTCCTCTGGCCATCGGCGCTGTTTTTAATTGTGGGAGCGCGTCCGATTTGCGCCTTGATATACCAGCATGGGTTGTTCGGCTGGCAGGATTCCATCAACGCGGCCTATGCGCTTCAGGCATATTCAGCGGGGCTGATATTTTTCGGATTGGTGAGATTGGCGGCGCAGGTATTTTATGCTCACAAAAATACCGCCACGCCTGTTCGTATATCGATGATAACTGTCGGCATAAATATCGTTTTGAGTTTGCTTCTGATGAAACCGCTGGGATTTGTCGGGCTGGCGCTGGCGCCGAGTATATCGGCAGCCGCCAATTTCACGATGTTGACTTATAGCATCAGACGGAAAATCGGCAAACCGGACTTTGGGCAATTGTACGGAGTGTTCGCCAAGGCAACACTGGCGGCTGGTCTGGGATGCGCGGCCACGTTTTTACTGCTTCGCTATTTTAATTGCTATAATACCTACGCCGGCTTGGTGAAAACGATCCCTTATCTAGCGATTGCCTTTGTTGCCGGAATCGCGATATTTGCTGGAATCGGCTGGGTTCTCGGTTTGTTCAAACAAAACGCGAAGTAGATGGCACGGGTCGCGGTAATTCAAACGGCTTTTCCCGGTGATTTGATTTTATCGACGCCGATTTTCGAGGCGCTCAAAGCGGGCGGCCACCAGTCGATAGCGATAGTCAGGTTGCAGGCAGAACCGCTGATCCGCCACAATCCCCATATCGAAAAGATAATCGGCTACGATAAAGCGGGCGGAGTCGGCGCGTTTTTCAAAACGGTGGCGGAAATAAAACGACAAGATTGCGATATCGCATTAGTCGTGCAGAAACATCTTAGAAGCGCCCTGCTGGCGGTGTTTGCCGGTATCGAAAAACGGATTGGTTACGAAATCGCGTTCGGCCATTCATTATATACGCAAACCGTGCCGTTTGACCGCACGATTCACGCGGTACAGCGGGCATTGGCTTTATGCGAACCGATAGTGCCCACCGAAGGATTCGCGCCGCGGATATTTATCGATAGCAAAACCAGGGGGGAAGTCGCCGCGTTTATGGAATCGCACCATGTCAATCCGAATAATTACGCGGTGTTTGCTCCCGGATCGATTTGGGCCACCAAACGCTGGCCGGGGTATGGCCAACTGGCGCGGCTTATGAAATCATCGCTGGGATATGATATCGTGCTCACCGGCAGCCGCGATGATATCTCGATTTGCGAATCGGTAGTAAGCGAAAGTGGCAATATCGCGATCAATCTGGCGGGGAAAACCGACTTGCTTTTATCGGCGGCGATTATCGAAAAAGCGCGCCTGGTTGTGGCTAACGATTCGGCGCCGGCGCATATCGCGGCGGCGGTGGGCGCACCGGTGGCGGCCATATTCGGCCCGACAGTAACCCGGTTCGGATTCGCGCCGTATAGCGAAAAATCGATAGTGATTGAAAACGCCGGCTTGTATTGCCGTCCCTGCAGCCCGCATGGCCCGAATCGCTGTCCCGAAAAGCATTTCCGCTGCATGAAAGAGATTTCCGCGGAGAAGGTGCTGGCGGAGTGCGGGAGGATGATGAATTAGTTTCGTAGGTCCGAACCCCTGTGGTTCGGACAATATCATGCAGGGACAACCTTTACGGTCGCCCAGGCAAGTGCAAGACTTGCCCTCCGGGTAATTATTTTTGCATCGCTTTTTTGTTAATTCCTGTTATATTATTAAACAAATAGTGAGATGTAGAATGAAAACAACCAGCTACAGTATTTTAGTTCTAATAATCTGCCGCGTGGCATATTCTTCGATAATATATGCCGAAACATCGATGAATTTAATCTTATCAGTTGAGTTGCCGGATAGTCTAAAAATTAAAGCTTGTGAAAGCGTTGGTGATTTTAACGCGGATGAACACAATGATCTGCTCGTCGGCGTCTCCGGTCCATCAGGTTATAGGGCGGCATACTTATATTACGGTGGGCCGCAGTTTGATGAAATCCCCGATTTGGAATTCAAAGGGGAAATGTGTATGCCACAAAATAACGCAGGCGGATTCGGCGAAATTATTAGCGGTTTGGGCGATTTTAACGGAGATGGCATTGATGATATCGCTGTAGGAGCTCAAACGTACAATGACATTGTTGGGAGGATATATATTTATTACGGTTCACCCAATCCAGATACAACTGCCGACATGATAATAAATGGGAATAACTATTATGATGGCTTGCCATTTGATATAGTCCCCGGCGATTATAACGGCGATGGATTGGGGGATTTCCTGACCGGGGCAGACAATCCGGAGATTGGCCCCCGGATGATGATTTATCTGGGAGGCGAACCCCCTGATACTATACCCGGTATAATTTACGATTATACGGGCCATACGACGCGAATATTTTTCTGCCATGGCAGCTCAGATATTAATGGTGATGGAATTGATGATTATGGGTGGGAATATTGGGAAAGTAATTACTATGGTCTAATATTTTTAGGAAGCGGCAATTTGAATGAAGAACCTATATTTACTCTTAACGATTCGCCGATTAAATTTTGTGCAGGCGACGTAGATGGAGATGGAGTTGACGATTTTTTACGCGCCAGCCTTCAAGGATGGTTTTTATGTCTTGGAGGCAGCCCACTCGATGTTAGTCCTGATTACTATACCTGGTATTATCCGGGTGATCCTTTCTTATACCGGGCAAACGATGGTCTGGAGTATTTAATTAAGGACGAAACCAACGTGGATAATCGCTTTATAGTATTTCATGCCACCGTTCCCTTTGATACTATACCTTTATTTATATTTGATTATGGGTTGTCTCGTACATCTTGCCAACCAAACGTTTATGACATTAATGCTGATGGCAATGAAGAAATCGCTTTGCCTTTTAACGACACTACATCAGGGCCTTATATCAACATATATCAAATCACCTTTAGCGGTATTTCTGACGATAATGGAAGTTCATTACCGGATGAATATAGTATATTAAGCTGCTATCCTAATCCTTTCAATTCCTCGGTGATGATCAAATATCCAAGTAATGAAGGAGGTGAAATAAGGATATACAATCTTTTAGGGCAACAGGTGAAATTATTATGTACATCTGTAGTAGGGG
>CAZTNJ010000104.1:0-9856 GCA_964614835.1 uncultured Ignavibacteria bacterium
CGCCGAAGCATCGGCTAAAGGCGCTCGCGGCAAAAATATTTTGGGATCATGATTTGATTAGGAAATCACGATGTACAGAGGCGGTGGCGCTTATATCTGCGGCGAAGAGACCGCCCTGATGACATCGCTTGAAGGCGGCCCCGGTTATCCGCGAGTAAAACCGCCTTTCCCGGCGGTTGCGGGTTTGTATGGCTGCCCGACTATAATCAATAATGTCGAGACCCTCTGCAATCTTCCCCCGATTTTAACTAATGGCGCCGATTGGTTTAAATCATACGGCACTCCCAAATCGCCGGGCACTAAAATATTCTGTGTCTCTGGACATGTTAACAAACCCGGTAATTATGAACTTCCGATGGGCGTTTCAATGCGCGAATTATTGTTCGACTATGCCGGCGGAATAAAAAATGATAAAAGCTTGAAAGCTGTAATCCCGGGCGGTTCATCGGTGCCGATACTAACCGCCGATAAAATCGATGTCAATATGGATTTCGAATCACTGGCCGAAGCCGGTTCGATGCTTGGCTCGGCCGGGGTTATTGTTATGGATGAGACCACCTGTATCGTTAACGCCGCCTGCGTGATTTCACGATTCTACCAGCATGAATCATGCGGGCAATGCACACCCTGCCGACAGGGAACGTTGTGGATGTATCGAATACTTCATCGAATTGAACACGGCAAAGGCCGATTAGAAGACTTAGATTTATTGCTTGATATTTGTAATAACATTGAAGGCAATACGATTTGTCCATTGGGCGATGCGGCTGTGCCATCGGTGCGGACCTCCATCAAACTGTTCCGTGATGAGTACGAATACCATATCAAACATAAAAAATGCCTGGTCGAACTCGGGTCGAGGTTTGAATAAAAATGGCCGATTTGATTAAGCTAAATATTGACGGGCATGATATCGAAGTTGAACCGGGCACTCTTATTCTGGAAGCGGCCCGCCGACTGAATATCGAAATCCCCACGTTCTGTTACGATGAACGACTCAAATCGGTCGGAGCCTGCCGTATGTGCCTGGTTGAAGTCGAAAAATCGCCCAAGCTGGTGGCCTCGTGCGCTACGCCTGTCGGCCCGGGTATGGTGGTGAAGACTGAATCTGACAGAGTAATCGAGGCGCGAAAAGCAGTACTCGAATTTCTTTTGATCAACCATCCGCTTGATTGCCCAACCTGCGATAAGGGTGGCGAATGCCCGCTTCAAAATCTAACCTACAAATATGGTCCGCCTACAAGCAGATATCGCGAGCGGAAAGTCCGATTCCAGGAGGGGACAAATCTCGGTTTTGATGATTTAAAGCTTGGGCCGGAAATCTGGCTCAACCGAAATCGCTGTATCGTGTGCTATAAATGTGTTCGAATTGCCCGCGATCTCGGCGGCAGTACCGATATCGGGATGTTCAAACGCGGCGCATTCGCCCAAATCGATATCCCGCAAGCGGTCCAATATGCCAACGAATTTTCCGGAAACACGGTCGAATACTGCCCGGTTGGCGCGCTCATGTCGGATTCCTTCCGATATAAAGTCCGCACCTGGCTGATGCAGCGGACACCCTCGGTTTGTTGGCTTTGCCCCGATGGCTGCAATATCACCGTTGAACAGAGACTATCTCATATATACAGACACTCATCCCGGCGTAATGACAATATCGATGGCGGTTTCTTATGCGATAAAGGACGCTTCGCGTTCGACCTTACCAGCGGCAAAGAACGAATCAGAATCCCGCAAATGATGGTTAGCGGTCAGTTTAAGGATATTAGTTACGATGAAGCCTTGGCGCTCGCCTTACATCATCTTAGCGAGGAAAAGGGAGAGTTGGCGGCTTTATTGCTTGATACAGCCGTTACTAATGAAGAGGCTTACTGCGCGGCGGAATTTTTCCGCAACAATTATCCGGGTTCACATATCGCGATTTCTACAGCCCACAATTATGATACCCAGGACTGCGAACTCAATTGCGGATTGGCAGTTCCATTGCCGGAGCTTGACAAAGCCGATTTAATAATTCTAGCGGGATGCGATATTGAAGCGGAACATCCAATAGTAGGGCTGCGAATTAAAAAATTGATAAACAAGGGTGTTCCCGTATTTAGCATCGGCTCTCGAAAGGTAACCCTTGGAAGATTTCCCATTACAAATATTCTTGTGGGTGTCGGGGATGAGCATCTTGCTATTGGCGAAATTATCGAGAAAGGTTCGCGGAGCATTTTAGACTCCGAAATATTAGACAAAATTCAAAGCCATCTAAAATCGGCGAATAACATTCATATCCTTTCCGGTATCGATTATCTTGATAATTCTAATCGGAAATCGTTCGGCGATTCGATAAAATCGCTCGTCACGAAATACTCGGCTCATTGGTCAATCCTTCCGGAAGACAGCAATTATCTGGGCGTGCGCCTGGCGGCTAATCCAAACATATCGCTTGAAAAGTTAATCGATAAAGCGGAGCAGGGCAAAATCAGGACGCTATTAATGGCAGGCGGCAATCCGGTTAATATTTATCCCGATAGAAAACGAATAGCGGCGGCTTTCAGGAAAATCGATTATATCATCTATTGGGGCGCTTACCCCAATTCGAGTTCTGACCTTGCAAGCTTGATTTTCCCCCAGGCCTTGCCTCCCGAAAAAGCCGGATCGTTTGTCAATCTCGAACGCCGGATTCAATTCATGAAAGAAGCTTATCCTACTGATAGAGCGATAACATCCTTGATAAAATTACTAACCGATATAAAAATCGAAATGGGCGGGCATTTATATTATTCGGCAAGAGAAGTATTCGCAAAAATGGCGGAGAACGTAGGTTCATTTAAAGGCTTATCCTATGGTTTTTCTGAGGGGACGATTTTACCCTGCGATAAGTTCGCCAACGACGTACCGATGAACGATTACCAAATTGAACCCCCGGCCGAATATCCTTTCGTGTTGACATTCGCTAAAAGCGTCTATTACGGCGCGTCGGGGATGACGATCAGGTCGCAGGTGTTGGCCAAACTCGTGCCGCCCCAGACGCTGCATATCTCAACGACTGACGCGTCCCGATTGAAACTTGCCGCTGATGACAAAGTCAGGATGAATACGCAGTCGGAATCGGGCGAATTCGTTTTGGTTGTAGATGATAAACTTTCTCCCGGGCAATTATTGATATCGGGTTTTTCGGTGGATAATCCGCCCAACAAGTTTATGATAGGATGTAACAGGCCGGTTTACGCGAACATCACAAAAACGAGCTAATCTGATAAGATGACAGTTACTTTAATAGTAATTCAAATAATAAAAGTAATCGCCGTATTTGTCGGTCTACTGACCGCGATTGCGTATACCACTCTGTTTGAACGCCGAATGGTGGCTTTTATTCAAGGGCGAGTCGGTCCAAACCGAGTCGGCCCGGTCGGATTGTTCCAACCGATCGCGGATGCTATCAAGTTGCTTTTCAAAGAAGAATTTCTTCCCGACAAAGCTAATAAAGTGCTGTTTTCAATTGCGCCGCTATTATCGTTTATAACGGCGGCAATGGCGATAGCCGTGATTCCAGTCGGCAACTCAATAGCGATTGGTGGATACCAAATCGATTTAGTAATTTCCGATTTAAATGTCGGCATTCTTTATATATTCGCCCTGAGTTCCCTGTCGGTGTATGGTGTTGTACTGGCCGGGTGGTCGTCGAATTCCAAGTATTCGCTTCTGGGCGGACTACGCTCATCGGCGCAGATGATCAGCTACGAAATCGGATTGGGATTGTCGCTGGTAGGGGTACTGATGCTATCGGGCACATTTTCAATTGCCGAAATAGTCCGGCAACAGGATGGTTCGGTATTGAACTGGTATTTTTTCAAGCAACCGGTTGCTTTTTTCCTGTTCTTTATTTCGGCGCTGGCCGAAAGTAATCGCATCCCATTCGACCTTCCTGAAGCGGAATCCGAACTTGTTGGAGGCTATAACACTGAATACGCCGGAATGCGTTTTGGATTGTTCTATTTGGCGGAGTATTGCAATTTGATTACGATTTCCGCGTTATCGGCCAGCCTGTTTTTTGGCGGATGGTCCGGGCCGTTCTTACCGCCGATAATCTGGTTCTTGATAAAAGTCGTTATCTTTTTATTTATTTTCGTTTGGGTAAGGGGTACTCTTCCGCGTTTCCGCTACGATCAACTTATGCGATTCGGCTGGCTGGCGATAATTCCTTTAACTCTGGCTAATATATTGATTACCGGTTTAGTGATGGTTTTAAAAGGATAGACATGTATGTGGGAAATGATTAAATCGATATTCATAGCTATCCCTCGGGGCTTGTCTGTTACTTTTAAATATTTCCTAAAAAAGAAAAACACCGTCAAGTATCCCGATGTCCCACCGGTTTTCGAAGACCGTTATCGGGGATTACATTACCTGACGCGCTACCCCGACGGCAAAGAGCGTTGCGTGAGTTGCGGGCTTTGCGCGGTAGCCTGTCCTGCAGATGCTATCTATATGGAACCGGCCGAAACCGAAAAAGGGGAGAGGTACGCAAAGATTTTTGAAATCAACGAACTTAGATGTATATTTTGCGGCTATTGCGAGGAGGCTTGTCCCGAAGAAGCGATATTTCTCGGGCACGAGTTTGAGTTTTCCTCCGGAGATAGAGGCGATTTTATCTATACCAAAGAAATGCTGTTGGCTAATTTCGATAAAATAGAAAAAGATAGAGTGGCCAAAAATATCAAACCGTTTATCAGGCAGGAAAAATACCAATTCAAGAAGCCGGCGGATCCTATTCATTAATATGGCAAACATAATATTCTACATACTCGCGATAATAGCTCTGGCTTGCGGATTCATGGTGGTCACCCGTAAAAACGCAATTAACGCCGCCCTTTATCTGGTGGTGGCGATGGCCGCGATTGCCGGTCTTTTCGCGCAACTCGGATCGTTATTCATCGCGACTTTGCAGGTGATAGTCTATGCCGGAGCTATTATAGTATTGTTCCTTTTCGTCATCATGATGCTCAATCTGAAAAAAGATGAGTATGGTTTCGATAGTCGCCTGTTTCAGCGACTTTTTGGGCTGATTCTCGGAATCATCTTCGTGATTCAGATTGTATTGATAGTATCGCGTTTCAGACCCGGCCTGCCGGCCCAGCCTATTGACCCGGCTATGGGAAACGCGGCCGCGATGTCCAAAAAGCTATTCATGCAGTATTTATATCCATTCGAAATAGTTTCGGTATTGCTTCTGGCGGCGCTGATTGGCGCGGTTGTCATGGCCAGAAAAAGGAAAGATAGTTAAGCGATGGCTCCTTTAACAAATTACCTGGTACTGGCGGCAATATTATTCGCGCTGGGCGTATGGGGTGTACTTCGAAACCGCAACGCGCTGATTATCTTTATGTGTATCGAATTAATGCTGAACGCGGTCAACCTGACTTTCATGGCATTCTCGGCTTATCTGAAAGATTACTCCGGCCAGGTGTTCGTGTTTTTAATCATGGCGGTTGCTGCCGCGGAAGTAGCCGTGGGACTGGCGATAATCGTTTCGATTTTTCGCTATAAAGAAAATGTCAATGTAGATGAAATAAACGTGATGAAATGGTAACTTGCTGATGCAATTCTGGGTAACATTTATACCGCTTTTTCCATTACTGGGCTTTCTGATTCTTGGCCTGAGTAATAAGAAATTATCAAATAAGGTAGTTGGATTTATTGCCTGCGGTTCGGTGGCGTTATCGTTCATATCGGGATTGATATCGTTTTATAATATATTAGGGATATCTCCGGAATCGCGGCTTATCAGCGCCCGTATTTTTGATTGGATTTTAGTTGGCGATTTTAAGACCGCGATAAGTTTCGCGTTCGACCCGCTATCGGCGGTGATGGTTCTCGTTGTAAGCGGTGTCGGTTTGTTGATACATATATATTCTATCGGTTATATGAGCCATGACAAAGGTTATGCCCGTTATTTCGCTTATTTAAATTTGTTCACCTTCTCGATGCTCGTTCTTGTGTTGGCCGATAACCTTCTACTGATGTTTGTCGGTTGGGAAGGGGTCGGGCTATGTTCGTATCTTCTGATCGGTTTCTGGTTCCATAAGAAATCGGCTACCGATGCCGGCAAGAAAGCTTTTATCGTAAATCGCATCGGCGATTTCGGGTTTTTGCTTGGAATCATGCTGATATTCTGGAATCTCGGCACACTAAACATCCGAGAGATTGCGATTCACGCCCCGCAGTTGCTGGCCTCCGGAAACGGACTGATCACGGCAATCGCCCTGCTGTTGTTTCTTGGCGCCACCGGTAAGTCGGCGCAAATTCCCCTGTACGTATGGCTTCCCGATGCCATGGAAGGCCCCACGCCGGTGTCAGCGTTAATTCACGCGGCTACGATGGTTACAGCCGGCGTTTATATGGTGGCGAGATTATCGGCAATATATGTTCTATCGCCGGCTGCTTTAACTGTCGTGGCGGTTGTCGGCGGTCTTACAGCTCTATACGCTGCCACAATTGGTTTAGTACAGAACGATATCAAAAGAGTGCTGGCATATTCGACTATCTCCCAGATTGGATACATGTTTTTGGCTTGCGGCGTGGCGGCATTTTCCGCCGGGATTTTCCATCTGATGACACATGCCTTTTTTAAGGCATTGTTGTTTATGGCGGCCGGTTCCGTGATCCACGCTTTGTCCGGCGAACAGGATATGCGCAACATGGGTGGATTGAAATCTTATCTTCCTCATACTTTCAGGGTGATGATGATAGGAACTCTGGCGATATCAGGTGTGCCGTTTCTGGCCGGATTTTTCTCAAAGGACGATATCCTCTGGCAAGCGTTCTCATCGGCGCATGGCAATCCTATATTCTGGGCGATGGGAATTACGGCGGCAATACTAACAGCATTTTATATGTTCCGCCTGTTATATCTGACGTTTTATGGCAAAACGCGATTAAGTTCAGAGGCGCTTCACCATGTACACGAATCGCCAAGGGTGATGACCACGCCTTTATATATCCTGGCTTTCCTTTCGATATTTGGCGGTTTTTTCGGGCTTCCCCATGCTTTGGGCGGTGGCGCCTGGTTCGCGAAATTTCTTGAACCGGTGATTGCCCAACCGCATCATATAGAAGGCGCGATCCACCATAGTTTCTCGCTAGAATATCTGCTCATGCTTTTATCGGTGATAGCCGCCGCCATAGGTATCGGTGTTGCGTATATGTTCTATATCAAAAATCCGGAGCGACCGAAACGATTGGCATTCAGATTTTCGGCAGCGTATAAAGTATTGTTGAATAAATACTATATCGATGAAATTTATGACTACACGATTGTCAAACCGTTGTATATCGTATCGCTGTTATTCTGGAAAATATTCGATGTTGCCATTATCGATGGCGCGATAAACGGTACCGCCCGTTATTTCGGGACAATATCGCAGAGGTTACGGGTGTTTCAGACCGGATATGTACGCAATTACGCGCTCGTGCTTTTAATTGGAGTGGTGGCGATTTTGGGCTATTGCGTTTTGAGATAATATGCTTAAAGACAGAATAAAACATTATCAGGCTGACGCCGAAGCATTCGATTATTTCAACGTTCCCAATCCGGCGATTGCCGAAAGCGAAAAACGCCGGATGCAGGTGCTCAAGCGCATTATTAATTTTCCCCCCGATTCCCTGGTGATGGATTGCGGTTCGGGCAACGGCTGGATCGCCAAAGAGTATCTGGCGCGAGGAGTGAGAATAGTCTCAATCGATATTTCGTTGAAAAATCTTTCGAAAATCCGACAACAGTACGATAAAAATCAGCGCGGTTTTTATGTGGTCGCCGATTTGTATAGCCTTCCTTTCAAAAAGGCTGTATTTGATGGGGCAACCTCCAACGATGTGTTTGAACATCTGGAAAAGCCGCCGCTTGTGGCCGCTGATATTTCGCGTTGTCTTAAAATGGGCGCCCGATTATTCGTATCGGTGCCGTATAAGGAAAATATAGTTTATTATCTGTGTGTTCACTGCAATAAACCAACGCCGATTAACGCCCATCTTCATAGTTTCGATGAAAACTCGCTGGCGGAGATATTTGGCATGAATAATTTTAAGATTATGAGCTCAAGAAAATTTATCAATAAAGGCTTATCGTTGACTTTGATTTATTATTTCCTTTGTCGCTGGATGCCGTACTGGCTCTGGCGGAGTATCGATATTATGGCGAATTTTGTTTTTAGAAAAGAAGACCGTATTTGCTTAACTCTGGTGCGAGGCTGATGAGTAATATCCCGATACTAAGCTGGATTATTTTTCTGCCCATGATCGGATTGATTCCGATTCTGATTCTGGATAGTCGGTATAATTCGGCGATCCGCTGGATCGCGCTTGTTTTCGCTGTTCTGAACTTCGCACTATCATTGTTTCTTGTCGCCAATTTCGATAGCACGACTCCCAAGATGCAGTTTGTCGAAAACTTCCGCTGGATCGAAGCGATTAAGGCGAATTACCATGTCGGCGTCGATGGCATCTCGATCCTGCTTGTATTGTTGACGACGTTCATGTCCGTTATGGCCATAGCGGCCACCTGGTCATCGATAACAGAAAAAGTCAAAGGGTTCATGGCGTCATTCCTGATATTGGAAACCGGCATGCTCGGCGTGTTCTTATCGCTTGATTTATTCCTGTTCTACATTTTCTGGGAAGTCATGCTTTTGCCGATGTATTTCATTATCGGTATCTGGGGCGGCAAAAGACGAATTTACGAGGCCATCAAATTCATGCTATTCACGATGGCTGGGTCGCTTCTGATGCTTTTGGCGATTATCTATCTGTATTACATGCATTATCGAATTGCGGGCGTTGGCTCTTTCGATTTGAACCTGCTGATGAGTATGCCGATCGCGCATTCAACGCAACTCTGGCTGTTTGGAGCGTTCGCGCTGGCATTCGCTATCAAAGTGCCGATGTTCCCGTTCCATACGTGGCTTCCGGATGCCCACGTTGAAGCGCCCACGGCCGGCTCGATTATCCTGGCGGCGGTCTTGCTTAAGATGGGGACCTATGGATTCCTGCGATTCTGCCTGCCGCTTTTCCCCGATGCCGTTTTCCAGTTGATGCCCTTAATAGCGATTCTGGCTTTAATTGGCATAATCTATGGCGGACTGGTATCGGCAGTGCAGAATGATATCAAATCGCTGGTAGCGTTTTCATCAGTGGCGCATATGGGTTTCGTGATGCTTGGGATATTCGCGCTAAACACGCAGGGGATATCCGGTTCACTCATTCAGATGATAAATCACGGTGTTTCGACCGGCGCGCTGTTTCTATTAGTCGGGATGATTTACGAACGCCGCCACACGCGCCTTATCGAGGATTTCGGCGGGCTGGCTCATGTGATGCCCTGGTACGCGGTCGGATTCATGATTGTGGCATTATCATCGATAGGATTACCTGGCACTAACGGGTTTGTCGGCGAATTTCTGATACTATTGGGGATGTTCAAAACCAACATGACTTTCGCGATAATCGGAACATCCGGAATAATTATCGCGGCGGTGTATATGCTGTGGATGATTCAACGAGTCTTTTTCGGCGAATGCGCCAAGGACGAAAATCGGAGTCTATCCGATATAAATTGGCGCGAACGCTGGATATTGATTCCGCTTATCGTGATGATATTCTGGATTGGAATTTATCCTAAACCGTTCTTGAAAATGATCGAACCATCGGTGGACAATCTGATTAACACGGTGCAGTTCAAGCATGCCAATCCGATTATGCAAACAGAGATTATCAACCCGAATAATACGCAAGTACAGATAATCGAAACAGGGGAGAGCGCCCGATGACGCCCGATATTATTTGGTCGTTGATATATCCCGAACTGGTTATC
>CAZTNJ010000105.1:0-3250 GCA_964614835.1 uncultured Ignavibacteria bacterium
ATGTCAATGACCTTAAAAAACGGGATGTCGTGACTTTTACATCAAAAGCCCCGCTTGAAACGATTGTGGGCACAACCGCCGAGGTAACCGGATTCGTGACCGTAAACCTTGATGATATAAAGGGTTCAGCGAAGGCCCGGTTTGAGGTTGATCTGGCCAGCATAAAAACCGGAATCGAAATGCGCGATAGTCATATGAGGGATAATTTCTTGGAAACCGGTAAGTTTCCCAAGGCGGTTTTTGAATTAACAAAGGTAGATTCAGCCAGCATAAATAAACTGGAAAATCAAAAAGAAGTAAAATTGTTATTGTTGGGCAATTTTTCGCTACACGGCGTAACCAAACCGATAACTATACCGGCGACAATCACTTACTACAGCGAAAACGATCAGACCAAAGCCCGGGCGGATGGGGATTTGATGCATATTGCGGTTAATTTCGACCTGCTGCTGGGCGATTATGGAATCAAACGGCCGCAGATGCTATTTATGAAACTCGACGAAACCCAGAAAATCAGTATCGACATGATTGCCTCGACTGCAGCTTCTCCGGTGGGAAAAGCGTCGGAATAAGCTCGAATTTCCCGATTCACACATAAGATCAAGCCCCCTTCAACTTGGAATATGCATCAGTGTAGGGGGTTTTTCATATAATCCAAACGGGGCACTAACCTGATTTGCATATTTAAACGCTATTTAATCGTCGACTAAATACTAGGGGAAAAAATGTCGATAATTGCAAAGGCATCAGCAAATTACCACGAATTCGAAAGCCAGGAAAATGTGAATTCGGCCAATACACAAATGAGTCGATCAAAGATTGCGCCATCGTGGGTTATGGCGCTTCTGATTTTGGCGGAAATTGGCATTATCGCCTTTTTCGCGCTTATCTATAAGGGTAAGGCTGGGCCGCTGATTCAATTCGATGAAGAGACTATTCCGATACTGGCGGTAATAACTGTTTGTACATTGATGCTGATGACCATGTATTTAGCAAATAGAAGAATCAGGCAAATTTCAGAAAATGTAATTAAAGTTTTTGAATCGAGAGGAATGAAATTCCTTAAGGAAAAAAAGCGGCTGTTTTCAAGTATAGAGGGAAACTATAAGGGCCTAAAATGCCGATTATCATTCGGGTTGAAAAACGATGAAATACCGGATTATTATACTTTGAATTTGTTACATGAAAAAAAACTGAATCTTCGTCTCGTATGTACAAATATGCTTTTCGGTCAAATAGGCAAAAATCTTTGGTTGCCCGTGGCAAAACCGTTTGGGGCGGTCCCAATCGAGTTAACCGATATGGGACATATCAGGTGCTGGGCAGTTGACAAGTCGTTGGGGAAAAACCTGTTAGAAGACAGCAGGATACGCGAAAAAATAGAGGCGCTGGCCGGGACTATCAACACCTTATCTGGTAGGTTTATTATTGATGATAGTGGGATAAAACTGGCTTTTGAGGCAAACGTAATACCTGACCAGTCATTAATCGACGCTGCTTACGATTTAAGTCTTAGCCTTGGACATTCCGGCTTACTACCAGCCCAACCACCGGCACCAGCTTTTAGGATCAAGTTTGTCCGATCGTTATTATTAGCCGGAATACTTATTTTTATGGCGATTTTCGCTCTTACTATTATTTACGGCCATAATTAGACAATCTACCGCGCCAATTTTAGAGCAAGGGGAACATATATCAGCCAATTTATGGTTGACATATATCTGTGCCTTGGTTACAATAAATCGTGATAGTTTGAGACAATTCAAACAATCTGTCGGCACAGAAGTGGATATGAATTTCGATTTGCTTGGTGGATGTGTAAGTCTAATAAAATCAAGCGAGATAAAACGGTAGATTTAAATAAATGAAGGATATTGGAGGATAAATGGCATCAAACGCGCAAAAAAAACCCAATCTCAAAGAGATAGGGTTGCCCGAGGACACGATTGTCGGGCTTTACACTTATGTGCTTAAAACAAGGCTGTTGGATGAGCGTTTGCGCAAGCTGTTCCGTCAGGGACGATACGCGGGGACCTATTTCTCGGCGGTAGGCCAGGAGGCGACCACGGTTGGGCCGACCTATGGACTTCGGGATGACGATATCCTGGGGCCATCACACCGAGAAATCGGAGCCAGTTTAACCAAAGGAGTGCCTTTGGTAAAGATGATAGCGCAAGTATATGCGCGGCGGAATTCTCCGGACAAAGGGAAATCGCACCCCTGCCATTATGGCTACAAGGATAAAGGCGTTATCATGCCGGCTTCGACGCTGGCTGGCCAGACAATGCTGGCAACCGGCTGCGCCATGGCTTTCAAACTGATGAAAAAGGACAACGTGGCGGTGGCTTTTTTCGGCGAAGGGTCGACATCGAGTGGCGGTTGGCACGAAACGTTGAATTACGCCGGAGTTCATAAACTGCCGGTGATATATATCTGCCAAAACAATCTCTGGGCCGAATCGGTACCGGCCTCGCTGCAATCGGGCGTGGAAAATTACTCGGACCGCGCCAAAGCCTACGGGATTCCGGGTATCACGATTGACGGCAACGACGTTATACTGGTCCATAAAACAGCCGCTGAAGCGATAAAAAGAGCCCGCGCCGGAGAAGGGCCGACCATGATTGAATGCCTGACATATCGCTGGTATGGCCATTCGGAAATCGATCCGGCTGATTATCGGCAATCGTCCGAGTTGGAAGAATGGAAGAAAAAAGACCCTCTGGCAAGAGCAGAAAAACTGCTACTAGAATTAGGATTGCTCACATTAGACAGGCGGGAAGCTATCACCGAAGAGTTCACTCAAGAAATTGACGCGGCTGTGGCCGAATGCGAAAAAGAACCATATGCTGAACCGGAAGAAGCTTATATTGATGTATATTCGGAGAATTTCCCGGTAAGACGCGATGAATACTAAAGAGAACAAACAAAATTCACTTCCGGCCAAGTCGCCATCGGATTCGATTGTGGAAATGACCGAATTAATTCTTCCGAACGACGCCAATGTTCTGGGTAACGTCCTTGGCGGACGGGTTATGCACTGGATCGATTTGGCCGCGGCGGTGGCGGCTCATCGTCACTGTAAAGCGGTCTGCGTAACGGCAGCAATCGAGGGGTTGTCTTTTTTAAATCCTATAAAAGTAGGCCAGTTGGCGCATCTGGAGGCCAGGGTCGTTTACACCGGAAAAACATCGCTGGTCACGAAGGTAATAGTTCGAGCCGAGGATATGGATACCGGCGAATGGAAGAAGAC
>CAZTNJ010000105.1:3260-9745 GCA_964614835.1 uncultured Ignavibacteria bacterium
GGCATATCTGACTTTTGTAAATCTTGGCAAAAATGGAAAACCGGCGCCGGTTCCGCCGCTTTTATTGCAAACCGAGCAAGAAAAAGCCGAGTTTCAGAAAGCGAAGCGGATCAAGGAACATCGGTTGGCGTTAGAAAAATTAGAACTTGGAGAGATATGATGAAAAAGACCACTTATATCGAGGCAATCACCCAGGCTCTTCATGACGAGTTGGAACGCGACGAACGGGTATTCTTGCTTGGAGAAGATATCGGTTTGTATGGCGGCGTTTTTAAAGCCACCAAGGGTTTGATGGAAAAATTCGGGCCGGAAAGGGTGATTGATTCCCCCATCTCGGAAGCATATATTGTCGGCGGATGTGTAGGCGCGGCGATGGCGGGAGCGCGGCCGGTGCCTGAGATTCAGTTTGCCGATTTTATCACGCCGGCGATGGATCAAATCGTTCAGCAGATGGCGAAAATCCGCTATCGCTCCGGCGGCCAATGGACCTGCCCAATGACGCTTAGGGTTTGCTGTGGCGGCGAGGTCGGCGGCGGATTATATCATTCACAGATTAACGAGCAATGGTTTTTTTCGCAACCGGGATTGATTGTAGTGTTTCCATCGACGCCATACGATGCTAAAGGACTGCTTAAGTCGGCTATCCGCGGCGATGACCCGGTGATTTATTTCGAACATAAAAGATTGTATCGTTCGATTAAGGAAGATTTACCCGAAGAGGATTTCACGGTGCCAATCGGTAAAGCGGCGATACGCAAAGAAGGCAAAGACATGACGCTGGTCGCCTATGGGCTGATGTGCCATAAATCGATTCAGGCGATTGAAATGCTCGAAAAAGATGGTATTTCTGTCGAACTCATAGATATGCGGACCATTTTACCATGGGACAGAGAGACGATTTTCGAATCGGTGAAGAAAACCTCGCGAGCGCTATTGGTACAAGAAAATACCAAGACCGGCGGCGTGATGGCGGAAATCAGCGCCAGTATATCGGAAGAGATGTTCGACTATCTGGACGCGCCTGTCGCCAGGGTTTGCGGTTTGGATGTGCCGATGCTGCCATTCGCCCCGCCACTGGAACATTATTTCTTGCCGAACGCCGAAAAAATCGCTCGGGCCGCTAAAAAGCTTATGGAGTATTAAGGGAGGAAAGATGGATTATAAAATTATCGTGCCGCCATTGGGGGAATCGGTTGTCGAAGGGACAATCGTAAAATGGATCAAAAACGAAGGGGACAAAGTCAAAATCGATGAGCCTATCGTCGAAATCATGACCGATAAAATCAATATCGAAATACCCTCGCCCCACAATGGCGTGATGAAACAACATCTTGTGCCCATTAATACGACAGTCGAAATCGGCACCGAGATCGCGGTTATGGATATCGAAGGGCAGGCAATTGAGGCTAAGACTTTCCAGGTCAAACCGGATGCCGGGCCGGAACGCATTCCCCAAGAACAGGAAGTAAAAGCCCCACCGGAGGAATTTGTCGGCACAATGGCGCATCACCACGCCATGGGAATCCATGCCGATGAGGCCGCGATTAATGCCGGTATCGAGGCGGTGAAATCATCGCCCCTGGTAAGAAGACTTGCCCGCGAACATTTTATCGATTTGCGATTGGTGAAGGGTTCGGGCAAAGACGGAAGAATTAGTAAAGAAGACGTAATCAAGTATATCGAGATGCGGCATACTATCGATATCAAAAAGCCGGATAAGCCGGCGTTTGTCTGGCCGGAGTCTGAAGACGAGGACATAATCAAGATTACCGGCGTGCGAAAAATCATATCCGAACACATGACCAAATCCGCGTTCACGATTCCACACGTTACCACATTCGATGAATGCGACATGACCCAGATAATCAACTGGCGCAAACAGTATGTAGATCAAATAGAGAAAATACACGGCGTGCGAATGACTTTTATGCCGTTTATCGCCAAAGCGATTATCTACGCCGCCAAAGAATATCCCTGGATTAATTCCAATTTCGACGGCGAAACGATGAAAGTTAAAAAATATTTTAATATCGGTATGGCGGTGGCGCGTAACAATTCGCTTATCGTGCCGGTGGTTAAGCATTGCGAACAGAAATCGCTTCTGCAAATCGGCAAGGAGATGAAAGCGCTGGCCGACAAAGCCAACGCCGACAAACTGGGTATCGATGAGATTTCCGGCGGTACGTTTACAATTACCAATGCCGGCGTATATGGCGCGCTGGCCTCAACGCCGATAATCGCTCACCCGCAAGTGGCGATTCTGGGCGTACACAAGATTGTCGAAAAACCGGTAGTGCGCGACGGCCAAATCGTGATTCGGCCGATTATGACATTGGGCCTGTCGTTCGACCACAGGGTTATCGATGGCGGCTACGCGGTGCAGTTCTTGCGCAAGCTAATCGAATTTCTGGAAGACCCGCAGGGATGGCTTATCGGTGTGATGTAGATGGAGATTTGTCGAGCGAAAGGAATCGCTCGTTTGAAATAGTAGAAAGGTTGTTTGTCATGGCTGAAAAATATAAGCTGGTAGTAATCGGGGCTGGTCCCGGCGGCTATGTTGCCGCGATTCGGGCGGCCCAATTGGGAGTGAAAACTGCTATTATCGAAAAAGAATATTACGGCGGAGTTTGCCTCAACTGGGGCTGTATTCCCTCCAAGGCGCTTCTGTACGTTACCGAATTAAAGAGGATGATTGGTCACGCGGGAGCGATTGGAATCAAGGCCGATAATGTCGGGATCGATATCGAAAAATTGAAAAAGCACAAAGAAGATACGGTCAAGCGGCTAACCGGCGGCGTGAAAATCCTTTTAGATAAAGCCGGCGTAAAAAGCTATATAGGGACAGCCACGTTTTTGTCGCCCAACCAGATCGAAATCAACTCCAAAGAAACCGGCAAGACCACTATCGAAGCGGAAAATGTCATAATCGCAACCGGGGCCTCCCCTATCGATTTGCCGATGATTAAGACCGATGGCGAAATCGTAATCGGGGCGCGCAGAGCAATAGATTTACCGAAAGTGCCGCAAGCATTAGGGGTAATCGGAGCCGGTCCGATAGGCGTGGAGCTGGGTTCGGTTTATAATACGCTAGGTTCGAAAGTGACGGTTATCGAGTTATTAGACGCGGTATTGCCGACGCTCGACAGCGATTTGTCATCGGCGGCCGAACGAGCCCTGAAAAAGCAGGGGATGGAATTCTATACATCATCGAAAGTGACCGGATCGCAAAGACAGGGCGATAAGATTAATGTCGATGTCGAAACGCCGCAGGGAAAAAAGACATTCACGTTCGATATGGTACTGGTTGCGGCTGGTATGAAACCGAATTCGGCAAATTTAGGACTGGAAAAAGCCGGAGTGAAAACCGACGCCAAGGGATTTATCGCGGTCGATAAGATGATGCGGACGAATGTGAAGCATATTTACGCAATCGGCGATGTCTGCGGTGGGATGCTTCTGGCGCATAAAGCCTCACACGAAGGTATAGTAGCAGCCGAATCGGTTGCCGGTAACTCGATCGGCGCGGATTGGAAAGGGGTGCCGTACGCGGTGTTTATCGAACCGGAAATCGCCGGTATAGGAATCACCGAAAGGGAAGCGACGCAAAGCGGCAAGAAAATCAAAGTCGGCAAATTCCCGTATCGGGCAACCGGCAAAGCAATCGCGACACTGGCCGGCGATGGTTTCGCCAAGGTCATTTCGGATTCATCCAGCGACGAGATATTGGGGATTCACATAGTCGGGCCGCACGCGGCGGATATTTTGTTCGCGGGTACGGCGATTATGGAATTCGACGGCACAGCCGAGGATATGGGACATATCATGGCGGTGCATCCAACGTTGTCGGAGGCGCTTATGGAAGCGGCGTTGAATGTGAATAAGCGGGCGATACATATAGTGAATTAGGGAAATAATTATTGTGCGTCAGGATGGAGTCGGCACAGGCAAACGATATCCTGACGCAATATTTAAGGCGACCGCGGCGATGGCGGATCGCCTTTATTGTTTAAATCCGTAGAGACGGGGCAGTGCCCCGTCATGGATATGTGCATATCATGGGCACGCGGTGAAGCATGCAGTTAGACGGGTTCCGGGCGAATGCAATTTCCGTAGGAGCTGGCGCCGCCCCTACGCGAAATCAACGCGGGCGACTCGCGAGCCGCCCCTACAGAATTATGATAATAGCTATCTTATATTTTCCAAAACTTCGATACCGTTGGAGCCGCAGGCCACAAATATATAGCCGCCGCTGACGAAAACGGCGTTCGCGCTGCCGGAAGCGTTGTAGTAGCCATCGAGATAAGGCGTATTGGGGTTGGCGACATTGACCATCATGGTGCCGTTGGAGCCATCGGCGATAAAGGCATTAGCGCCATAAACGAATATATCGTTGGCCTGACCGTAGGTGTCGTAGCCCGAAATAATCAGAGGGTCGGTCGGGTCAGAAATTTCCAGGATACGCAGGCCGCTGTCGGCGAAACAGGCGTACAGGTAGTTGTTGAACGCTTCGAGGTCGTGAACCGGTTCGTTGAGCAGGTCAATCGGGGTTAACAATAGCGGGCTGGAAGGATTCGAGATGTTTATCGGTTGGTAGCGGGATTTGCCGCCGGAGGGATTGTAGTAGGTCATATAGATATAGTTTCCGGAAAGCCGGATTCGATTTCGCGGGAAAAAGCCGTTGATAAGTCCCATCAGACTGGGCCGGGTTGGATTGACCATGTTGTAGATTTTGAAACCATTGTTGCCGGCGGCAACATAAGCCAGATGGTTAGCGGCGTAGATATCCAGATAGTCGGTGCTGATTGAATCGAGGTTGCCGGCGAGCACAGGATTGTTGGGGGTCGAGATATCGAAAATATTTACTTTGCGGCTGCCGGAGAGTTCGAAGATAACGTAGCAGTAGTAGTCCTCGGAGACGAATACTTTATAGGCCGGTCCGGGAGTATTATAACTAGCGACGAAACTGGGGAAATAGGGGCTGGCGATATCGAGAATCAGTAGCCCGCGGGAGCCATCGGCGATATAGGCGTAAGCCCCCTGTACGAATATATCATTGGCCTGGCCGGGCGTGTCATAGCTTCCGACAAGGTTGAGGCCGGGTTCTTGAGTGATACCGTTCTTGAGGTCGCATCCGGAGAGCGATAACATTATGAGCAACAGATTTAGGGCGATTAGAAGCGAGCGCAGTCTCATAATATATAATAAACGCAAATGGGGATTAAGTTGCCAGTGAAATGTTGGGGGGACCCCCTCTCCCCTACCCCTCTTCCGCGGGGAGAGGGGAATAAGGGGTGAGGGAATTGGAGCCACAGAACACCCTTCTATCGCCAGCCGACATTGAGCCACCTCGCGGTGTTAGTGCGGGTATCAAATATGAAGAGCGGAGCCAAATTGAATTCCTCGCGCAGTTCACTATCAAAATAATAAAATACTATATAGTCTCCAACAACCGTTGCAGGGCCTCGTTGATTATAAGGGTAACTTCCTGAATCAAAATCGGCAATTTGATACTTTTCTGACGACTTAAAATTAGAAGGGTCTATAACCAATACTTCCGGGATTATCCAATCTTGGCCATAGTTTTTATTCGTTTCGGGCGAACCAACATGCTCTTCATAATTTATATGAAACCAATAGAACTTATCCCTAAGAAGATGATATGCAAAATTTGAATTTGCTCTATTCTCAAGTTCAAGACAAATAGAATCAAGAATTGTCGTTCTCGTAGAATCGAGGCGTACAGCCCAATAGCCGAAATCCTTATATGCATAATAAAGATTATGTGGATTCGGCGTGCCGAGTGGTGTTAAAAATTCAAAATCCCCAAATTTTTCGATTGTGCCGGGAGCGTATTGGTTTTTGAGAGGTTCGATAAAAACGAAATTTAGATTATTATCGAGGATATATTTGCCAACTGGGAAAATAGAATTCTGATTATCATGATTTTCAATGCCAAAAAAGAATGAATTGTCATTTTGGTACTGTTTGAGACGTTCAGTCCGACAATTAACAAAACTATCCGTTTTTACGATGGACAAGGTATTATCTATTTTCACGATCCTATAGTTTACTTGCGGAGTTCCAGTACCGGTATTTTTAGCAACGATACCTTTTTCTACGAATCCAATAAGATATTCCGTGCTTTCTACGGATAACTGTATAGGAGAAACAGAGGCAATGGTGCCATTTTCAGCAATCATGACACTGTCTGTGATTTTTGCAGAATCGAGGTCTATCCTTTTTAAGAATACGCTTCTATCTTCGAAACGATTGCTTGATTGACCATACGCCACGACATAATAATATTCCGCCTGGGCTAAGATTGAGATAGACAGAACGGTAAACGCCACGATTACCGCCATCCATTTCATTTTACGCATAAAATCCCCCGATTTGTTTTTGATACAATCGTCAAGACCGCCGGGGTCTTGACCTACAAATTCAGTTTATGGCGTCAGGATATCATCGGCCGTTGGCCTATTCTA
>CAZTNJ010000106.1:0-5887 GCA_964614835.1 uncultured Ignavibacteria bacterium
AGAGGAGAAATTATGGTAGGCGTTTTAAGCGGAATCTCTCATCGGTCATTTTTAATTCTGGCGCGTCATCGGGATGTCTTTTTCAAGATGTGGAAAACATCCCTGATACCGCCGTTTCTCGATCCGTTTTTTTATCTGCTTGGAATGGGATATGGACTGGGAGCGTTAATATTGACTGTCGAGGGGATGAGCTATCCGCAGTTTATCGCGCCGGGGCTTATCGCCTCGGTGATGATGACCGCGCCATTTTTCGAGAACGCTATAGGGTCGTATGTGCGGCTTACTTATCAAAAAACATTCGATGCTATGATATCGACGCCGGTTTCTATCGAGGATGTGGCCACCGGCGAGCTTCTCTACGGCGCCTGCCGGGCGGCCATTCAGGGCACATCGATATTGATTGTGGTGGCGGCATTCGGATTGGTCAAATCGTGGCTGGTGGTGTTCGTACCATTGCTCTGTCTATTCGCCGGATTCGTAA
Source organism: uncultured Ignavibacteria bacterium (assembly GCA_964614835.1). Lineage (GTDB taxonomy): Bacteria > Zixibacteria > MSB-5A5 > UBA10806 > 4484-95 > JAAYTW01. The sequence continues at coordinate 482 of CAZTNJ010000106.1, forward strand.
ACGGGGCAGTCGCCCTATCGTATATGACTTTCATGCCGGCTATCAGCTATGTCGATTATTTATTCACGGTCGTGATGACGCCGATGTTTCTTTTTGCCGGTACTTTTTTCCCGGTAAGCCAACTGCCTAGTTGGGCGCAAACGGCCGCATATTTTATGCCGCTGTATCATATAGTCAATATAACAAGGGCTTTATGCACGGGAACGAATCTTGGCACGGTTCCGGGGGATTTAATCTGGTTGACAATTTGTGGATTAATGTTCTACATATTTAGTTTGTACAGAATGAACCAAAGAATGCGAAAATGAGTTTTTAATTGACAAGCGATAGGCAACAGGTTATCATTGGATAGATCGCCTTAATAAATGAGTATGGGAGTAACTTAGGGTTGAGTAAACTTTTGGTATCAGTATCGGGAATAAGGGGTATTGTGGGGGATTCATTGACGCCCGAAATAGCGATGGGATATGGCAGAGCATTCGGGAGATTCTGTGGTAAAGGGGCGATTGTGGTGGGGCGCGATACCAGGCATCATGGCCCGATGATTTTATCGGCGACCGTGGCCGGAATACTTCAATCCGGCTGCGATGTTATCGATATCGGGGTTGTCACCACGCCAACGGTGGAATTCGCGGTCAGGCAGATACGGGCGGCCGGTGGTGTGGTTATCACCGCCAGCCATAATCCGATCGAATATAACGCGCTAAAATTAATCGGTTCGACCGGTATATTCCTAACCGAATCGCAGGGAAAACGCTTTTTAAAATTTGTCGGGACAAAAAGCAATTTTATTCCTAAACGGTATGGTATCTATTCTATCGAGGATGGCTGGGATAGCACCCATGTTCGCGCCGTGTTGGGGCTCGATATTGTCAACACAAATTTAATCAGGCGGCGGAAATTCCGGGTAGTAGCGGACTGTGTCAACGGGACCGCATCGTACGTAGCCGCCGAATTGTTCAACGAATTGGGCTGTTCGCTAAAACTGATTAACGCAATCCCCGATGGCAAATTTCCCCGGCCGCCGGAGCCTACGCCGGAAAATCTACGAGCTCTCGGCCGAGCCGTGAAGGCGCACAAAGCCGATGTCGGTTTCGCGTTTGACCCCGACAGCGATAGGCTGGCGATAGTCAACGAAAAGGGTCAGCCAATTGGCGAGGAGTTCACACTGGCGCTGGGGATGCGCTATATTCTTAAGAAAAAGAAAGCGCCGGTCGCGGTTAATTTATCATCATCGATGATTAACGATTTTGTGGCCAGAGAAGCTGGCGTTAAAATCTACCGAACCAAAGTCGGTGAAGTGAATATAACAGAGAAGCTGATTAATGTCGGCGGTATTGCTGGCGGCGAAGGAAATGGCGGGTTGATTTATCCATACCTTCACTATGGCCGCGATGCGATCCAGGCCGCCGCGATTATTCTTTCTTACATGGCCGAATCAAAAAAAACGCTCTCAATTCTGACATCGGAGTTTCCCAAGACCTACATGGTTAAAAGGAAAATCGCTGTTTCCGGAAAAAAAATAAATTTTGCCAAAATCAAGAAAGCCTATCAGGGCGAACAAGTCGATACAAGAGACGGATTAAAAATTACTTTCGAAGATGGCTGGGCGCAAATCAGGCTATCCAATACCGAGCCTATCGCCAGAATAATGGCTGAGGCTTATAAACAGGATCGAGCGGTCAAATTGGCCGACTCGCTTATGAGCTTAATTAAATAGATTACTGGAGCAAATATGTGCGGCATTGTTGGATATATTGGAGATAAAAACGCCATCCCGATAATGGTTGAAGGTCTTAAACGACTCGAGTATCGGGGATATGATTCGGCGGGTTTGGCATTCATTCAGGATTCGAATGTAATTTTCCAGAAAACCGCCGGTAAAATTTCGGCGCTGGAAAACCTGATAAGAGAAAAGGAATACTTTACTACTCTGGGAATCGGTCATACCCGATGGGCAACTCACGGCGAACCGACCGATATCAACGCCCATCCGCACCTGGATTGTACCGGAAAAATCGCGGTCGTGCATAATGGCATTATCGAAAACTATTCGAGCTTGAAAAAATTCTTGATGAAAAAGGGGCACAAATTTGTCACAGAGACAGATACGGAAATTCTGGCTCACCTTATTGAAGACCAATACGAGGGAGACCTTCTAGAAGCTGTTCGCGCGGCGTTGACTCAAGTTGAGGGCACCTATGGCATCGCGGTTATTTGTCGAGATAATCCCGATAGAATTATCGCCGCCCGCAATGGTTCGCCGCTGGTTATTGGCCGTGGTAACGGCGAAAATTTCGTGGCCTCCGATGTTGCCGCCATTCTTCGGCACACTAATCAGGTTGTTTATTTGGCCGACCAGGAAATCGCCGAAATAACATTGAATAATTTTACCATATCGACGCTGGATAAGCTTCACGTAAGCCCCAAAATTCAGGAAATCTCCTGGTCTTTGGATATGATCGAGAAGAGCGGTTATCCTCATTTTATGCTCAAAGAAATCATGGAACAACCGACGACTTTGCGTAACGCAATCAGGGGACGCCTCGATTTTTCGGCAGGAACGGCCAGATTAAACGGCCTTAATTTACAGTACAAGCAATTAAATAAAATCGATAGAATCATAATCTCCGCCTGCGGAACATCCTGGCATGCCGCATTAATCGGCGAGTACCTCATCGAGGAATACGCCCGAATTCCGGTCGAAGTCGAGTATGCCTCTGAGTTCCGCTATCGCAGTCCAATTATCAATCCGGGTACTGTGGTTTTCGTTATATCGCAATCGGGAGAAACAATCGATACACTGGCATCGTTGCGGGAAGCCCGGCGGCGGGGCGCTTCCTGTTTGGGTATCTGCAACGTGGTCGGTTCGACCATAGCCAGGGAGACGGATGGCGGCGTATATATTCACGCCGGCCCCGAAATCGGGGTTGCTTCCACAAAAGCATTTACCTCGCAGATAACGGTATTATCATTGATTACGATTCTACTGGCCAGAATGCGCAATATGTCATTCGAAAAAGGGGAGGAATTGATTAAGGCGCTTCAAACCGTGCCCGATCTGGTGGCCAAAGTATTGGAGAAAAATGATGAAATAAAAAAGATTGCCGAAAAATATACCAATACAAATAATTTCCTCTATCTGGGAAGAGGCGTTAATTTCCCGGTAGCTCTGGAAGGCGCGCTCAAGTTGAAGGAAATTTCCTATATCCACGCCGAGGGGTATCCGGCGGCCGAAATGAAACACGGGCCGATTGCTTTAATCGATGATAACATGCCGGTAGTGGTAATCGCCCCTCAAGATTCGGTGTACGATAAAATATTGTCAAATATTCAGGAAATAAAAGCCCGCAAGGGCAACGTTATCGCCATAGCAACTGAAGGTGATACGCATGTCGCCTCGATGGTTGATGATGTTATTTATATTCCCAAGACGAACGACTTTGTACTGCCGTTGCTGACCATTATCCCGCTGCAAATTCTGGCTTATCATATAGCCGTGCTGCGGGGATGCGATGTGGATCAGCCGCGCAATCTGGCAAAGAGTGTGACAGTCGAATGAGATAAATAGCAGTCAACAATCTAACGGGAGGAAAAGGGGCGCGTATGTTTGAAGAATTACCGCTCAAGCAGCGCTTGTTGAATGAGAGCGAACAGCTCTCCCAAATGTATCATCACCAACAGCTATCCTTAACCGATATTGCCGAACGGTACGGATGTACCCGGCAATACATTCAGCTTATTTTTAAAGAGTTGGGAATCAGCCGCCGACCGCGGTTGTTAGCCCTTCGAAACAAACCAAGGAGGCAGAAAAGCAAGTATGGATTTACAGATGATGACGATCAGTATATAAGACTTAACTTTACAATCAAAAATGACACAGAAATCGCCGAACATCTTAACAAGCCGGTCAAGGCGGTTACTTATAGACGCCTTATAAGTTTGAAATGCCGGAAAACATCGCGACGCAATTTTACCAAAGCGGAAAATCGTTTCATAATTAACAATTATAAAAAGCTTTCTGATGGTGCGATTGCCAGAGCTTTGAATCGGTCGCTGGTGTCGGTGGCCCATCATCGAAACAGGGTGTTGCGCCGGATGAAGCGAACGATTAAAAAATACTCGGGCGATGAAAACGAGTTCATTTCGGGCAATTACAAACAGCTGACGGATGAACAAATCGCTTATATCCTAAGCCGGTCGAAATCATCAGTAGCTATCCATCGAGGCAGCGTCATGCATCTGCCCAAACAAGACCAAGATATGGAAAAGGGGATTTATACAGATAATCCATAATGCGTTTTGATTGCCCTTGACATAATGGCATTTTGATTATAAAATTGTTTTAATTGAAAATAACGCGGTGCCTCTGCGGTTAAAAGGGAAGATGGTGCGAAACCATCACAGCCCCGCTACTGTTAACGGCATCCAGGGATACTTGCCACTGCCTTAAAGTGGGAAGGCAAGTATCAATATTCCGCCGTAAGTCAGGAAACCTGCCGCGTTAACAGCAAAAAAGCGAGACCTTCGCGGGAAGGGCAGGCAAATTGCTTTGCTTACATGAATTCCTCCGTAAGTCCCGGAGGAATTTTATTTTCCGGGCGCTGATAATATTTATACTGGGCATACCCGTTCCGGTATCCGGGCAGGGGATTATTAAGCTCTACGGGCAGGTATTTGCCGATAATGGCCCGGTTACGGGCGTGGTAGTGGTTCTTGATAAAACACCATATAGTAGCACAACTGATAATAACGGTTTTTATTATTTTTACAATATCCCGACCGGTGTTTATTCTTTGTACTGTAATCAAAACAGGAATCAATATAGACTGGCGGAGAAATTAATTGTGGAAGATGGCCCCTCAATAAGAAGGGATATTTATCTCGATAGCGGTACGGTAAATGTCGCGCCAATCGTCGTTAAGGCTGGTCGACGCGATAGGGGTCTGGAACAATCGGGGATTGCGGTTGATTTTAGCGAAACGCCATCAAATCTTTCTGAAATAATCTCAAAGATTCCCGGACTGAATGTAATCGCCGCTGGAGATGGCGGGGAATTCTATATTGCGCCCAATGGAGCCCGTCCTGAAGCGTTGGAAGTGTATGTTGATGGACGAAAAATCAATTCGGTACTGACTGGAAAAGCTGATTTGAGCCAGATACCTTTGGCGGCGTTGAGACGCGTGGAATATTATCCGGCGGGCTCGGCGATCGGCGATAATAAGGGATTGGCGGGCCGGCTCAATTTCATCTGCGGTAATCGAGCCAATGAAGAAACTATATCGATGGGAGCATACGCGGGGTCCTATGGGCGGAACGATTACACAATTCAATATAATCAATCGATAATCGGTTATGGCAATTTTGAAATTGGCTGGGAGCAAACTAAAAGAAACAATGATTACG
>CAZTNJ010000106.1:5897-9207 GCA_964614835.1 uncultured Ignavibacteria bacterium
AATAAATTGATATAGGTTTTTGGTATTTTTGAATTTGGGGGGGGGAAAAAAAAAAAAAAAATTTTTTACATTTTTAAGTAAATTTTGGAAATCGGCAGACTCGATTGAATGCCGATCAACGTTCTGATAAAGCTTATTTTGGTTACGCTAATAGTATCAACGGGTTTTTAATAAAATTATCGGGATATGGGCACGATGGGTCGTACGGGGTTCCCGGTAGAACAATAACGCCGTCTCTTAATGCAAGATCCAATAGGCTGGCGATATCCGCAGGAATGGAAATTGGCTATTTTTCAAGTGATGTCGGTTCGTTAAACCTGAATTATTCCTATCAAAACGGAAAAACAAAATATCGCGACCTGGTGGGCGCGATCCCATATTTAACGCAGTACGCCGAGATAATTAACTCGATGGGATTTTCAATTAAGGCGAATGAGTTTGCCCATTTTCAACCGCTTGTTTCAATATCTATAACAAGCGAACGGTTAGAAGGAAAAGACAACATTAGACCTGAGTATGCCCTCGGAATTGTCAAAAGAGATTTCTACAGCCTGGATGGTGGAATCAGATATCGTAATAAAATGTCGCCTTTATGTATCGAAGTGGGTGTTTCGGGAAATACGGACGGGGTGAAACAGAAAAATTATATATCATATAGTGGCCAATCAACGCTCTGGGTCGATTATGGATTAAAGTTGGGCTGTAATTTATCCTATGGCAAATCATATCGGTTGCCCGGATTGGCGGAACTCAATTGGAAAGAGGATGTATTCGTAATCGCGAATCCTGATCTACTGCCCGAGCGATCTTCTTATAACTCAATCGGGTTATTTGGCGAGTTTCAGAAAATTGGGAAATGGCGTTTATCGGCTGAATACCGTGACGTCAGATACAAAAATTTAATCTACTGGCGGCGGTCGCAGGGATTACGATACAAACCGGTAAATATCGCCAGATCTGATTATTTCGGTACCACTTTTTTGGTGTCGTACTATTCGCCCGGTAATATCGTTTCGGTTGATTTTTCGCGAGTAAACTCGATTTCGCTAAATCGGGAACAGGGGCAGCCATACTACGGGAAACAGGTTATATTTCAGCCACAGTATATCAATAGGATTCAGGTTAGCATGGGTTATGCCAGTGTACATGGGCAATGCGAAATTCAGGATGTCGGCCAAAGATATTATCTGGAGGAGAATACCAAAGCGCTGGCTTCGTATACTTTGATAAATTGTAGCGTAAGTTATCAGACTCGAATTTATGGGGTCAAAGCGGAATTTAAAATCAGGGTCGAAAATATCACCGATACCGAATATGAACTTTTAGAATATCAACCTATGCCGCCAAGGACAATAGGAGCTGGCTTAACAATAAAAATCTAAAGAGGCGCAAGATGAGAAGAATAATAACGATTTTATATGTATTACTTGCTTGTCAGATAGTTTCGGCGCAACGCTGGGCATATGTTCTAAATGGGAATGCCGAGACCTTATCGAGGATAACTCTTCAAACCGGCGAAGTCGCCAATCATGTCGTGAATACAGGCCCGGTGCCAAATCAAGTGGCGTATTACGATAGTAAGCTCTATGTGGTGAACTCCGGTTCTGCGAGTTTGCAAATTATTAATCCGGCAGATAACCGAACTATGGCCGAAATCCAATTGCCGATTAATTCAAATCCTCTGAATGTAGCTTTTCATGATGGGTTTGCCTATGTCAGCGGTTTTTTAACAAACAGCGTGTATAAGGTAAATCTCAGCTTAAACCAGGTAACCGATACTTCTGGGGTTGGTCTATCACCAGCCGGGTTAATTATCGCCAATGATTTATTATGTGTCTGTAATACGGGATTCAATCCGGTAAACTTTACCTATGATCAGGGATCGGTTTCGGTTATAAGTATCAGCGATGGACAGGAGCTCACCCGGATAAATGTCGGCAAAAATCCCCAGGCGCTAATCGAAGGACCAGATGGATTAATTAATGTGATTTGTACGGGTAATTATTCGACTGTTAGCGGGAGTATCCATTTCATTGACTTGTCGCTCCAATCACCTGTTGATACCATATCTATTGGAGGGGAACCATACTGGCCGGTCATCGATGATGAGGGCAATTGTTACATTAGCGCGGGAGGATGGTCAGGTCAAGGGAAGGTTTATTGTTATGACGCCATAACGCGCCAAATATTAAGGGGTTCGAGTAATCCTATTTATGTCGGATTGGGTGCCATGGGATTGGCGATTGATTCGACCGGAATATTATACTGCACTGCCCAACAGGGAAATTTGGTTACCAAATTTAACAATCAAGGGCAGTTGCTCGGATCATTCCCGGTTGGAGGAGGGCCGGTTTCCATCACGATAATCGATCAGCGTACTGATATAAATGACGATCTGGTCGTAATTCCGGCCACATTTAAGATTGGAGCCCCTTATCCTAACCCATTTAATTCACAAGTAGTTATACCGATTGTAGGGCAATATGATAACAATTCTCATCAAGCAATTGAGATCATTGATGTTGGCGGTAGAGTGATAAAATCAATTCCCTCTGCAAATAGTGGTGTATTCGCGATTCCGGTAATCTGGGATGGCAGAAATGGCGATGGGAAGGCGGTTTCGACGGGGGTTTATTTCGCGAGATTAACCGGAACAGAGAAAGCGGTTAAGCTGGTTTTATTAAGATAAATTGCCCTTGCGCAATTAAAGTTGTGTATTTATATTAAAGCTTTGGAGGAAAAATGAAAGAGAAAATACACCCAAAATACTACGAGACCAAAATCACCTGCGCTTGTGGCAATATTATCGAAACCAGATCAACCGTCAAAGATATCTCGGTTGAAATTTGCTCAAATTGCCATCCTTTCTTCACCGGCAAGCAGAAATTAATCGATACGGCCGGTCGCGTTGACAGATTCAAGCGTAAATACGGTCAAAAAAGTTAGATAATCGAAAGCGGCGTTTTATGGGCGCCGCTATTTCATATCCATAGTTTAGTATAATATGCGAAAGTTTATAAACATTATGGCAATCCCCTATTTCTGGGTGGATAAAAATGTCGGCGGCCAGGCGGTAATAGAAGGGGTCATGATGCGTTCCCCGGCCAAGATTTCGACATCGGTGAGACAACCAAACGGCGAGATTGTCACCCAAACCGAGCCGTTTATTTCTCTGACTAAAAAGGTTAAGATATTAGGCTGGCCAGTTATTAGAGGGATGGTTTCGTTTTTCGAGATTTTAAAATTTGAAAAAAAACCGAAAAAAATTACGGGTAAAAGCGGGCCCCCAAAAAAAAAAAAAAAATAAAAA
>CAZTNJ010000106.1:9217-9701 GCA_964614835.1 uncultured Ignavibacteria bacterium
CCTTTTATTTGTGTGTTTTTTTCGTTTTTAGAGATGTTGTTATTGGGAATAAAAACGCTCAACTATTCGGCGGAAATCGCGGCCGCCGCATAAGAAAACCAAGGAAATATCAGCGGCCCGGTATCGAAAAAGATGAGCTTTTCGATTATTCTGGCGATGATTTTCGCGCTGGGCGTGGGAATAGGGATATTTTTCTTTTTGCCTTTACTTTTGGCGCAATTGATTGGGGTTCATCGGACTGCTTTTGGGTTTAATATTATAGCAGGCATAATCAGAGTAACGATTTTTATCGCATATATAAAGGCGATAGCCAACTTCAAAGACATTCAGCGGGTATTCGCCTATCATGGAGCGGAGCATAAATCGATTTACGCGTTCGAAAATGACCTTCCGCTTACAGTGGAGAACGCGGCTCGATTTACAACACTTAACCCACGCTGCGGCACCAGCTTTTTACTAATTGTAGCCTTGTTCGCGATATTTG
>CAZTNJ010000107.1:0-630 GCA_964614835.1 uncultured Ignavibacteria bacterium
CCGCTCCTCTAATTTTCGCCCCGCCCTTATTCAGAAAATTCGCTAAATCTACTACTTCGGGATCGCATCCAGCATTTATGATTGTCGTGGTTCCCTGCGCGAAACAGGCCGCCATTATCACATTTTCTGTTCCTGTGTGGGATGGCTTATCGAAATGAATTATGGTCCCTTTCAAGCCATTTTTGGCAGTTGCTTTGACATAGCCCTGTTCTTCTTCAATAGAGGCTCCCAGACGAGCAAACGCTTTCAGATGATAATCAACAGGCCTCGGTCCAAGAACGCATCCGCCTGGAAGCGACACTCTTGCTTGTCCGGTTCTGCCCATATGCGGTCCCTTTACCAGAAACGACGCTCTCATTTTACGCACCAATTCATATGGCGCTTCGCCGGTTTCGATATTCGAAGCATCCATTGTTACAACTTGAGCCTTTTTATCCCAGCTCGTTTTTACGCCAAGATGGTTCAGCACTTGTATCATCGTATCGATATCAGCAAGATTTGGAACGTTTTTGATAGTGGTTTGTCCCTTTGCAAACAATAGTCCCGCCGCCAGAATCGGCAATGCCGCGTTTTTTGAACCTTGAAGCGTTATTTCGCCGTTGAGCTTATGTCCGCCATTTACGATAAATT
>CAZTNJ010000107.1:640-9636 GCA_964614835.1 uncultured Ignavibacteria bacterium
CCCTCTGACTCATTATTATACGCTCAGTTATCCGTCTCGACCGAAAATATTTGCCCATTCCGGCCTTTTTGATTATACTTTCGCGGCAAATAATTGTCAAAGTAATCCGGTAACGCAATGATTGAATCTTCACGAACCCCAGAAAATCAAATTCAGATGAAGGCAGTTTATTTCATATCCGATGCTCATCTCTCTTTTGACACCAATCCCAAAGAAAAGGTTTTAACCGATTTTCTGATTTCAATAAAAGACCATGCCAGTCACCTATACATAATCGGCGACTTATTCGATTTCTGGTTTGAATATAAACACGCCGTTCCCTCGGCTTATCTTCGAACCCTGACTACCCTTAGGATAATGGCTGATTCCGGTGTTCAGATATACTATTTGCCGGGAAATCACGATTTTTGGATGGGCGATTATCTAACCAGACAAGCCGGAATAATTTTGGCGGGTGATACGCTCGATATTGAACATCAGGGGAAAAAAATCCATCTCTATCATGGCGATGGACTTGCTTATGGCGACAAAGCCTATCGTATGATGAAGCGAATCTTTCGATTCAAACCGAATATCTGGCTTTATCGGCAATTGCCCGTCGATTTGGCTTATCGTCTGGCGCACCGGACATCGGCGCGTTCCCGTCAACGAAGCTACGGCAAAGATAAAGATCTTCCGGGATATTACGATTATGCCAAATCCAAAATCGATTCCGGTTTCGATGCCGTAATCATGGGGCATACCCATTATCCGGAAATCAAACAACTGGGATCGGGTTTATATATTAACACCGGCGATTGGATTGATCATTATTGTTATGTGGTGTTGGAATCAAACCAATTTTCTCTTCTTTATTTCAATAAAAAGTAGTTTCCAATTTTCTCTGTTCGTTTAAATCATGCGCTACAGAAATCGATATAATGTCAATCTCCTGGCGAATCCCCTGAAAAATGATCCCGCCCTATTGACGCGTAAAAACGAACTGGAATCAAAATGGTACGACCGCGAAGCGGAGCTCTACTTTGCCCAACTGGGTAAAACCGGCGACTTAATTGCCATGGATACCGATTACGAATCCTGGTTCGGTCATTTTTACGATGAACGGGATACAATCGAAAGTTATGATAGAAACTCACGCTTTTTCGGTGTCTTGTCGCATAAACAGGACCCGCATATTCTTGATTTGGGGTTTGGCGATGGCTGCCTTTCCCGCTTTTTGTTAAGAAGGGGTAAGGATGTCGTTTCAGTTGATATATCTATCAAAGTCTGCCGATTTTTGCGTGAATCCGATTCGCGCAGCCAGCCGATCAAAGCTTGCGGCGAAATATTGCCTTTTAAGGATGAAAGCTTTGATATCGTAACTTCCCAGGCCGCTTTGCATCATTTAAATGCGGATTTGGCCCTCGCAGAAATCAAACGCGTTCTAAAACCCGATGGCCTGGCGGTATTTTTAGAGCCGTTATATAATTCAAAAATGTTATATAAGGTGCGGCAGCTTATTCCTATCGATGACAACGAATCGCCCGGCGGGGGAGGATTTCGAAAGAAAGAATTAATTTCTATCCTTAATAAACACGGTTTGAATTACTCTATAGAGGAGTTCGAGTTATTTACGCGACTGGAACGTCTGATACCATCGCCGAGAGTTCAAATCAGGCTAAAAAAGCTCGATCGGCGGATTTTGAAGCTTTTTCCTCCACTTAAATATTTCGCCCGAACAATAGTTTTATCCTTCCGGAAATGATACTCTTTTTGAAATCGTTTTTTCGAATAGTTACATCTTGACACTTTCGCAGTTCATGGCTTACATATCCCGCATGAAAAAAATTATCTTGATTATGGTATTATTGGCGCTTTCATGTGCCAAACAACCGCGTCAGAGAACCATCGAATTCTGGCAGTTCTGGACCGACCCAAAAGCCAAACCGGTCATTGAATCGATAGTTGCCCAGTTCGAAAAAAACAATCCCGAATGGAAAGTTAATATCACCGATTTAACGTGGTCGGATGGTCATCAAAAAATTGTGGTGGCGTTTGGGGCGGGTAATCCGCCGGATTTGCTCGAACTCGGCTCCGATTGGATTGCCGAGTTTACTGCCGCCGGTGCGCTTGGTGAACTTCATACCGACACAACCAATATGCTGATGACCAAGCCCGGGGTTTGGCAAAATCGTCTATACGCCCTGCCCTGGTTTTTAGATACCAGAGTAATATACTACAATAAATCGCTTTTAGATAGAGCGGGATGCTCAATTCCCTCCAACTGGGAACAGCTTCTATCTGTCTGCCAAAAAATCAACGCCCTGGGCAAAGGCATTTCCGGATTCGGAGCCAACTCAAATGAGCCCCACAGATTGTATAAAAAATTTCTGCCATTTGTCTGGACCGCGGGTGGAAGTATTGTTATGGACGGCCATGTTAATCTCGATACGCCTCCGGTATTGAAGGCTTTGGAATTCTATCAACAGCTGACCATATCAGGCCGAGTCGAAACTCAGAAAAACCTGGAAGATGCTTTTTACGATGGTAAAATCGGAGTCGTGATATCGGGCGGCTGGCTTTTAAAAAGACTAAAAGATACACCGCCCTTATTCGATTATCTAATCAGCCCTATCACTCCTGAATATTCAAGTGGAACCGGAGCATCATTTGCCGGAGGGGAATACTTGGTGATTCCCGAAAAATCGTCTAATAAAGATGGCGCTTTTAAATTGATGGAATCGCTATTAGCATCAAGAAATATCCAGATGCTTTGCGATTCGGTCGGTTTTGGATTTCCCCCCTATAAAAATCAAGAAATCGGTTCGCCCGTGCGCCGAGTGTTATACGACCAGCTTCATTATTCGCAATCAACTCCCAGCGATCCCAATTGGGTTAACATCGAAGGGATAATCGAATCGATGGTTGAGGAAGTTACGCTGGGTAAATCGACTCCGCGCCAAGCCATCACTGATGCCCAGAAAAAAATAGACGAGATCGGAAAACATTGAGAAAATACAACACTCTGATATTTATATTTCCCTGGCTGGCCACTCTGGCAGTATTCTGGGCTTTTCCGGTTATCTATTCATTGGTGTTATCATTCACCGACTATTCGGTTTTTGGCCAGACTAAATTCATTGGAATGGCCAACTATTTAAAATTATTTTCTGATCAATCGTTTCTCTTGGCGCTAAAAAATACTGCCTATTTCGTTATTGGCACAATTCCCTTTACAACGATAATCGCCCTGATTCTGGCCGTGCTGATTGCCGAAAAAATCCCCGGGCATAAAATATTTCAAGCCGCCTATTTTATCCCATCGATAACCTCAATGAGCGTTATCGCTATTGTTTTTACCGCTCTTTACGCGCGCGGCGGATATCTCCACACCCTTGGGAAACTGTGTGGATTTACAGTGCCCGAGAATGGTTATCTTTTTTCAACCTCGACCGCCTTGCCGGCAATCATGGCGATGGATATCTGGGTGGCTATCGGTTACTATGTGCTGCTATTCCTGGCCGCGATTAAAAGTATCCCGACCGAAATCTATGAGGCCGCCCGGCTTGATGGCGCCGGGTTCTGGCGCAGGCTCTGGCAAGTAACCCTGCCTCAGATAACCACTATGACCCTATTTGTGGTCGTGATAAATACTATTCGCTCCTTTCAGATATTTATCGAAATTTACGTGATGACCCGCGGTGGTCCCCTGGGGTCAACTTCGACAGTTGTTTATTTCGTTTTTGAGGAAGGGCTTCGCAAATTCAATATGGGGTACGCCTCTGCGGCTGCCTACCTGTTGTTTGTGATAATCCTGCTATTCTCGCTTCTGCAAATGAAACTAATCGGCGGAAGGGCCGAATCAAGATGAGCCGGTTTTGGAAAATCGCAATGCTTATTCTCTTGGCTGTCGTCCTTATCGGCATGCTGTTTCCCTTCGTCTATATGATTATCATGTCTTTTAAATCATCTGTAGTTTCCGATTTCTTTTCCTGGCAAAACTACATCTCGATTCTGACTCGGGGCGGCCTTGGCCGATTCCTATTCAACAGCGCTTTTATCGCGGTAATCGTCACAGTGGGTAATTTGCTGTTTTGCCTGATGGCCGGTTACGCGTTAGCCCGCAAACGCTTTTTCGGCAATCGCCCGCTTTATATTTCCGCCGTCGCCGTGTTGATGATTCCCGCTCATGTTGTGATAATTCCTGTCTTTATCTTGATCAGCAAAATGGGATTGTATAACACCTACTGGGCTTTGATTCTGCCGTTTCTGGTTAATCCGCTCGGTATATTTCTGATGACGCAGTATATCAAAAACCTTCCCGATGACTGCGAGCAGGCGGCGCGTATCGATGGCGCCGGCGAGTTTACGATTCTTTTCAAAATTGTCGCGCCATTATGCAAACCGGCACTGGCGGTTCTGGCGGTGCAGGCGTTTTTATCCAACTGGAATTCGTTTGTCTACCCGTTCATTTTAGTGTCATCGCCAAAACTATACACGCTGCCCGTAGGGCTTGCAATGATGCAGGGCCTTCAGGGAATGAACACCCCCGAACTGATGGCTGGCTCAACAATCGCGACTTTGCCCGTTGTTATCATGTTTTTGTTTTTCCAACGGCAAATCACCGAGGGAATAACTGCGGGAGCGGTAAAGGGATAAAATTATGTGTCTGGTACATAGCTTTTTGCAGGAATGTTTTATATAATCCTAAGCAGAATATATATCGCCTACTGATAAACAATTTAATACAAAACGGCCTCGCCAAAAGCAAAGCCGTTTTTATATTGGTTCGATAATCGTTAAATGGTTATTTCTTTAAGATCGTGCCAAGCACCTTGTCTTTGTCTAACTTTTTTGTGCAGAAAAACCAATCATAACAGGTTACATCCTGTTGCTTGGTTTCCATTCGCTCTTTGGCCACGCCGCAAGAACCAGCCGGCGGCACGATAACTTCATCCCCGGGATGCCAATCAGCTGGAGTTGCTATCGAAAAAGCATCTGCCGTTTGAAGCGCTATTAATACCCGGTACAACTCATCGAAATTGCGGCCGAGACTTAACGGGTAATAGATAATCGTTCTAATTACCCCCTTGGGATCGATAAAAAATACCGCCCTGTCCGCTTTTGTCGAGCTTTCGCCCGGCTGAATCATGCCGTTTTTTTTGGCCACTTCCATGGTTATATCTTCGATAAGTGGGAATTTAACTTCGATATTTTTCATTCCCTTATATTCGATTTTTTCCTTAATCGTACGCAGCCAGGCGATATGGCTGTACAGGCCATCCACCGATAATCCTACCAACTTACAGTTAGCCTTCGCGAATTCCTCTTCGCGTTTGGCGAATGTCATGAACTCCGAGGTGCAAACCGGGGTGAAATCGGCCGGATGGCTGAACAATATCACCCAGCTTCCCGAATACTGACGGGGGAAATCGATTTCGCCCTGGGTCGTTACCGCCTTAAACGATGGCGCCAGGTCGCCGATACGCGGCATCGCGACGTTTTCATTTTGTACATTTTCCACTTTTTCTTCTCCTTGTTCTTACGCCTGATTATTTATTAATGACTACAACAAGATGATTGATTAGTGGAAACGAGCTTGCCCCGAACGAAAAGTTCAGCCGCCTCGCGCGCGGGAATATCGTTAGCGATAATCGCAGGTTTGATTCCGCGGGATTCCAGATCCATGACGGCGCGTCTTCCCATTCCTTTGCAAATCACTACCTGGCAATCACCCAGGGCCGCCAGAAATGATTCGTGACCATGATTGGCGGCTTCGTGATGCCCACCCTGATCCGCGCAGGAATGCTGGTCGTGGTGATGGCTGTGGCTGTTGGGTCGATTCTCGATTTCCCTAATTTCATCACTCGCATATTCAAATATGATAAACCCAGCGCATCTACCGAAATGTTCCGCTATCGATACCCCGTCATCTGATGCTACCGCTATTCTCATTTCTCATCCTTTCTTGAATTGATTTTATTTTGTCGCGCATGATGGCAGCCGGCTCTATGCCTGCCGCCCCTGCCATGTCCTGCATTCAACCTGCTGAACAAATCGCCGCCGCAGTTGGGGCAAGCCTCCGGCCGCCCGGTGCCGAAAGGCTCCTCCCAGGTATGATTGCAGGCGCTGCATGAAAACACCCTTTGATTTATCATTTTCACGACACCTCCTTCGATTTTTATCGCTTTGCCGCCTATTAGCGCGTCGGCTATTTTTTTATGCGCCGATTCCAACACTCTCCCGAATGTCGCCCTCGATATTTGCATCTTCTCCGCCGCCTTTTCCTGATATAACCCCTCCAAATCGGCCAGCCGGATTGCCTCCATTTCATCGAATGTCAGTTCGGCGGTTTCAAGCTCCGATAGCGGAATGCCTCGCGGCTTAAAAAAAGTTACATTCGGTAAAATTCCCACTAATCTCGGGCATTTGGGCCTTGTCATATAATTCCTCCAAAGATCATAATGAGCATATGCTCATAACTTGTCAAGCGATATTTGATTATTTCTGGGAGTGCAGATGGCGAAATTGCCCGCGTAGAGGTTTGGCATGCCAAACCCTAACCCAGTAGAAGTCGCACTTAGGCGACCCGAATTGGCAACCAAATAAAAAAGGCAGGAAAAGAATTCCCGACCGCTATCGCTTTTGGATTCTCGTAGGGGCACGATATATCGCGCCACCATCGAAATTTATCTTCCCACCTTATCCATCAACCGCGGTATCGTGTCTTCGTACAGATTCCGCAAATCATGAACCAAGCAATTTATCTGATCGTTGATATTCAAATATTCGCCGCCGGTAATCCCGATAGGGGAGAAGGTCAACTTTTTATCGCGGCAGAGCTTTTCGATTTGGCCTTGCTTCTCTTTTTCAAACGATATCACCACCAGCGGCCGCGATTCGCCAAACAGGCAGGCATCCGGACGCATCGCCGAATGATAATTAATATCCGCGCCAATCAAATGCTGAAAACAGCATTCGGCCAACGCCACCGCCAGGCCACCATCGGATACATCATGCGCCGATTTAAGTAATCCTTTAGCCGCCGATTCCACCAAAAAAGCGATAGTGTGATTCACTTTATCCAAATCTATTGAGGGAATCGCTCCGGTGATTTGCTTATGTACGGTCTTCAGATATTGCGAACCGCCCAATTCCCCCAGATTATCGCCGATTACCGCGATTTGGTCCCCCTCACGCGTGAACGCCATCCCAATTCGTTTGCTGACATCGTCCAAAACCCCAACCATCCCAATTACCGGCGTGGGATACACGGCCGTCCCGTAGCTTTCATTATAGAAACTGACATTGCCGCCAGTCACCGGCGTGTCCAGCGCCCGGCAGGCTTCCCCGATACCAGCTATAACTTCGGCGAAAGTGTAGTAAATCTCTGGCACATACGGATTGCCGAAATTCAGGCAGTTGGTGATTCCTATCGGCATTGCCCCGCTGCACGCCACATTGAGAGCCGATTCGCAAACCGCATGAATCGCTCCCAGCCGCGGGTTCAAATAACACCAGCGCCCATTGCCATCGGTGGACATGGCTATCCCTTTGCGCGATTTGCGCACCCGAATTACCGCCGCGTCGCTGCCTGGCCCGATTACTGTGGCGGTCCGCACCGAAGTATCATACTGCCGGTACACCCATCTTTTCGAGGCTACATCTGGGGAGGCAATCAATTGCTTCAGGGCGATATTGTAATCTTTTGGTTCGGGCAAGTTTAGCGGATTGAATTTAACTAATTTGTCAATATATTCGGGTTTCTTTTGTTCGCGAATATATATCGGCGCCTTGCCGCCCAGCACCAGACTATCGGGTGGAATATCGGCGAAGAGTTTGCCATCGTAATATATTTTCAGGCGGTTTTCGCTTATCACTTTGCCGATAACCACCGCCTGCAAATCCCATTTGCGGAACACCGCGATAACCTCAGCCAGCTTCTCCGGCGTGGTCACCACCAGCATCCTCTCCTGCGATTCCGACAGCATGATCTCATATGGCGTCATCGCCTCCTCGCGCACCGGCACCTTGTCGATATGCAATTCCATCCCCGAATTCCCCCGTGCCGACATCTCCGATGACGAACAGGTTAATCCGGCTGCCCCCATATCCTGAATTCCCACCAGCAGCTTTTTCTTGATAACTTCGAGCGTGGCTTCCAGCAGAAGTTTTTCCGTGAACGGATCGCCTATTTGCACCG
The DNA here is from genome assembly GCA_964614835.1 of uncultured Ignavibacteria bacterium. Taxonomy (GTDB): domain Bacteria; phylum Zixibacteria; class MSB-5A5; order UBA10806; family 4484-95; genus JAAYTW01. The sequence continues at coordinate 8,823 of CAZTNJ010000107.1, forward strand.
AAGGCCTCTTGGCAGCCGATTTTTCCGACAGTTCCTCCGAGGCGAAAGTCGCCCCGTGGATACCATCGCGGCCCGTTTTCGACCCGACTATCAGCACCGGGTTGCCCTCGCCTTTGGCGGTGGCCGATATCAACTCGCTTTTCTTGGCGATTCCCAGCGCCATGGCGTTGATAAGCGGGTTGCCGGTGTACGATTCCTCGAAAAACACTTCGCCACCCACATCGGGGATACCGAAACAGTTACCGTAATCGCCGATACCGCGCACGACCCCATCGAACAGATAGCGTACTCGCGGTAAATCCAGCGGGCCAAAGCGAAGCGAATTCATACCGGCCTCGGGCCGCGCCCCCATGGTGAATATATCGCGCAGTATCCCGCCCATACCTGTGGCCGCGCCTTGATACGGCTCTATCGCGGAGGGGTGATTGTGCGATTCGATTTTGAACACCACTGCCAGCCCGTCGCCGATATCGATGGCTCCAGCGTTTTCCTCGCCGGCTTCGGCCAGCAGGCGTTTGCCTTTGCGGGGAAGCGTTTTCAGTTGGGCTATGGAATTTTTATAGGAGCAGTGTTCCGACCACATGACCGAATAGATTCCCAGTTCGGTGAATGTCGGCTTGCGTCCCAGAAAAGCCACGATTTGCCTGAATTCGTCGTCGGATAGGCCGTGGTCTTTGATTAGTTGCGGGGTTATTTCCGGTTCGTGAAACATCTTATTTTCGCCTCTTAATATCACGTAGGGGCGATTCGCGAACCGCCCGAATTTTGCGTAGGGGCCCGACAGGTCGCGCCCGGATTTTTCAGATAAAAAAGC
>CAZTNJ010000108.1:0-9478 GCA_964614835.1 uncultured Ignavibacteria bacterium
CAACCTTGATGTCTCATAGGGGAGAGTCGCCACATGCACTTTATTGACATTGGCCAGTACCTGATCGCAGAGCCAGGCTCCTGACGGATGTTTCTTGCCGAGCGCGGCCGCCGCGATTCCCATACCGTATGTCGTTTCGTTATTGATATGCATCTGCACGATTTTATCGTTAAACACTTTGGACATCAGCCCGTTGGCACGAGCAGTCAGCACCGCCGCCCCAATTTTGATATCGCCCTGGCCCGCCACGCATCCGCCGATAGCCGAACGATAAGGCGCGATAAAGTTCATCACCACGTTTAAGGCGAACTGAAATTCGCCGGCCATGAAAACTCTTTCGTTGGGAATAAAGACATCTTCGAAAAACAGGTAAGCCTGGGTGATACCGCCTTCTTTGTTGGGGATATCGAATCCTTCTTCCATCTCGCGGGTATCGCTGGGGCGACGGGTTTCCACGATGGTCAGGTTGGCAATATCGCGCGGAATCACAAAAGCTACCGCGTAATCTTTATCGACTTCCTTATAACCAGAACCGGGTAGCACGAAAATCTCATTCGATGCCGCCACGCCGCAAATCATCACTTTGGCGCCGCGCACGACAATGCCGTCCGGGCGGCGTTCGACGATATGCAGCGACATATCGGGATCTTCCTGCGCCGATGGCGATTTGGTGCGGTCGCCTTTGGGGTCGGTAAGCGCGCCTGATATCGTGATATCGCGCGCCTGCGCATCCTTAAGCCAGGCCAATAATCTCTGATGATAATTCGTGCCCAACTTGGCGTCCATATCGAAAGTCGTGACAAACATCGAATTGATCGCTGTCCAACCGACACATCGCCCGCCGGTACAGGTGCCCGTTAACTGAAACAGGCGGCGTTTCATGCGACTGTTGGCGTACATGTCTTCCGGTGATTGCACTATCGATAAGTAGCGGCTTATCGGTTCGCCGGTAAGATGAGAAGTCGTAGTTAGAATACTTTTTTCATTTGGGTCGTTATATAATCTGTATGATTTACTGTGGCCCTCAATGGTATTTCGGGTTGCCGGATGAGTCGTTACGTCTTCAATCAATTGGTCGAACTTATAGATATTCGGCCGCATCTTTTTTAATGAATCGATATACTGCTCATAACTTCTTAGCGCCATAAACAACTCCGATGTTTGATTTTAATAAAACTACCTGATTATCTCCCATAACGGGGCAAAGCCAAATGCAAATACCCCCGGGTTCACCATTTAAAGATAAGCCAAACAAAAAGACTTGGCTACAATTATCGTAAGAAATAATCTAATGATGGACTGAAAACAATCTTAACGGAAAAAAGCCTGTCTAAATCGTAATCTTCGATCCTCTGGTCGGAATCTCCACGTCTCGGAAACCGATTTTACCAAGGCTGACTGCGAATTGAGTCGACTTCTCCGGTTCGCCATGAACGACAAAAATCCTGGCCAAGATAGTTTTATCGAATCTTTCGATATACCGTAATAACTCGTCGTTATCGGCGTGGGCGCTGAATGAATTATGCACCACGACTTCTGCTCTTAACCAGTATTCGGCTCCGAATATTTTCACTTCGGGGACTTTATCGATAATCCTTCGACCGAGCGTATGTTCGGCGCAATAGCCGATCATCATAATAGTATTCCGGGGATTTTCGATATTATTGGCAAGGTGATGTAATATCCGCCCCGCTTCGCACATCCCCGATGCCGAAATTATCATACAGGATTCTTTTTTGACGTTAAGTCGTTTAGATTCCTCGGCGCTCTGGATATACTCTACTCCGGCAAAACCGAACGGGTCGCTATGACCCGAAAATAGCTCGCGGGTTTCCTCGTCGTAGCATTCGGGATGTTTTTTATATATTTCCGTTGCGTTCGATGCCAGCGGACTATCGACATAGATAGGGATTCGCGGAAGTTTACCATTATCGAAAAGCTTGTGAAGCGAATAGAGCAGGTCCTGCGTCCTTCCCACGCTAAACGCCGGCACGATAATTTTCCCTTTACGTCTGATTGTGCGGTCAAGGTCGGCCAGTAGGCTTTTTTCCATGTTGTCGGGTGGGTCATGAAGCACCCCGCCGTAAGTGCTTTCAGTTATCAACGTTTCAACATCGCCCATAAATTCCGGATCGCGGATAATCGGCATACCCCAACGGCCAACATCACCCGTAAATCCCAGAGTTTTCGTTGAACCGTTTTCTTTAATCGTCAGTTTTATTGAGGCCGAACCGAGAATATGGCCGGCATCGTAAAAACGGGCTGTGATATTGCCAAGCGGATCAAAATCCTTTTTATAAGGAACCGGTTTCAGTTTGTCGATTGCGGCCATGGCATCGGCAGTGGTATATAGCGGCTCAATTGGTTTTTCCTTACGATTTTGCGGTTGTTTATTAAAAAATTCGGCGTCTTTTTCCTGGATATGGGCGCTGTCCGCCAGCATTATCCCGCATAAGTCTCGAGTGGCCGGAGTGCAGTAAATTTTTCCGGAAAATCCCTGTTTAACGAGATTAGGCAAATTGCCGCTGTGGTCTATGTGGGCGTGCGAAAGGATTACCGCGTCGATTTCTCTTGGGTCAAAGGGGAAATTCCTGTTGCGCTCGTTAGCCTCTGCCCGTTTTCCCTGAAACATACCGCAATCAAGCAGTATCTTGCGGCCATTTACATGTATTAGGTGCATTGAACCGGTGACAGTCTGAGCGGCGCCCAGAAACTCAATCTGCATTTTAGTACCCTTCCTCAAGCAAATGCGATTATTATAGATAATCGCAATAGGGCAAAATTAGGGTATGGAGTCATATGGCGCAATGTAATTTTCTCAGATAGAGAAAATAAAACGAGCGACCTACGGCCGCCCGTTGTATGATTTATTCGTCCTCGTTTACCGCAAAGGCGGTGGGAAAAAGTGACATGAACTTATAGAAGCCGCGCCTTTAAAAAACGCTACTAAACGCGTGATATCCGAACCGCGGAATTCGCAATTGCCATTGACATCGCCGGCGACATACAAATACGTGCCGGTGGAATCCATGTAACAACTATCAGGCGGTGGGGAACCCATTCCTTTAAAAAATCGCACCCCAAATGTAACATCGCCGCCAATACGCTGACCATCAGAATTTATATCCCCAGGGAAATATTGACATTCGCCCGGAGTTCCAATCAAGATTGAATCTATGGGCGTTGCGGCGGTTAGTTGACCATCCGAAAATCGGAAATAATACCGATGCCATCCATCGGCGGGCCAGCTTATGGCTGTTTCAAATTCCGATGAATCGTTATAGATGTGATCGGCGCTGCCTAAATTAAACGAATCTGCGTCAAAATAGAAAAGTCTGTTTACCGGCAGATTATTATTCAGGTCGAAATAAGAGACCCTTGGAGTGATACTCACGCCGGAATCCGCTTCAAGCGAGTAAGAGAATAGCAGGGGAGCGTTATTTGTTCCAAAATCAAGGAATCCCGTTTGGGGTTGATATATCGATGGTATAGTAAAGTCGTTGGAAAACTGCCCCGCCAATCCAGCCGTTAAAGTTGCCCCCATTGGGTAAATATATCCATCGGGGGGAGGCCAACCAGGCCAGTTAGGATCTGCCGAAAAAGTCGAAAGATTGCAGGCTAAATGAAGCAATCCGCCGCTTATCGTAGTATTAATATCGCCTATGCGGGTAAAGGATGAATCTGCTTGATTAACAATATAGAGTCCAGTTGATATTATCAGCGGGACGTTAGCGTAAACCAGGGCATAGGATGCCGAATCCGCCCCCGATGTAATCATGAAACCGACCGCGTAAGCATAGTACGTGGGGAATGAACCCAATGGCCACGTGCCCGATACGTTGCTTAGATAACAATAAATCCTTGTATCCGAATAGGTCATACCGCTGGCCCTGATATCGAGCCAATTCCCGGCTGATCCGCCTACCATATCCCCCTCTGGATCAATTGGGAATTGAGCGTACATATAAGCTGCCGGCGGAAACTGATTATTAACATTCTTTGGAGATTGTGTTGTCATGATATTGTTGTGAATCACACTAAAATAATACTCGAGAACCGTGGGCGTTTCCGTAAATGTGACGTTAGTTTCATAGGTCGATTCGTAAAACGGCGGTTGATTTATAGCGGTCATCGCCGCCGCGGTAAAACTTGTGCCCGATTGAGTCTTATGGTAAAGCGTGAATTCGCTTACGGAATCTCCCGGAAAATCGCAGTTAAACCAGACCGGTTGATTTAAAATACCTGCCGAGGAGTTACCTGACAAGAGCGGCTCTTGAGCCAATACAGAATTACCGGCTATCAACGCCAGGAAAATAATCGCTCCAATTATCATTTCCTTTTTCATAAGTCTCCTATTCCTTATCACCCAATATAATTATCGTGAACTTTCAATCCGACTTTTGTGTCATTTGCGGTAAATTATCCTGCCGGATCAATAAACATATCAAATATAAGAGATTCTTGATTTTAGTCAAGATATTGATTTTTAGCACGAGAGCGTTACAATAGGTAGCCCGGTATTCCGGCGATGATTTAATAAATTAGCGATTTAAAATTTGCAGCTATATCCGAGGCTGGGGAGAATACCATTATCGTAAATGTAGCCATCCGCCGAACTGATAAGGGGGTTTTTACGATTAGTGAGATTAAGAATGGTTAGATAAAAATGGCTGTTTTCCCAATCGAGATTAATATAAATCGATGTTTGGTAATTGAAAGGAAAACGCGATGGATACATCCCGGTTATCAATGCCTGGTAATAGCTTTCCGAATAACGACTCGGGGTACGATTGTCATAGTATTTTACCGGCCGAGCGCAGGGATAACCGGAACGGCCGCTAAAATTTCCGCCGACAGATATAATGCCGCTCAATTTGTGGGATAAATCAATATTTATTTTATGGGGCGCATCTAATTCATAGGGAATCGATATCCTATCGATTTCTTTGCGCGATCGAGTATAACCGTAGGAAATTTCTATATCCGTTTTGGCAGTGGGAAATTTTGCCAGGTCGAATGTTATATCTGTTCCATATGAATTCAGTTTTCCAATAGGTTGCATGGTTAAAAATCCGTTGCCAATCAGACGATGTTCAATATCTACCTGGCCGAAATCCGGCATCAATATCGGTAAATGCTCGATTTGTTTTGTAAACGCGCCAAGCTTGATTTTTCCTACAGTATAATTAAGCGATAATAATTCAGTCGCTACCGGCTGTAGCCGATTCAAATCAGCCCTCACAAGAACCTGGTAAGGCTCTAATATCCGCTTAACAGGTGATTCGCTGAAAGTACCGTACGCCAAACTTACAGTACCGGCCTTTCCTGTGTCATATCCAAAAGACAAGCGATAATCGGTATTCCATCTTGTCCTTAATTTCTGGAAGTACGATTGTCTTAATCCGGTTACGTACTCGAATTTACCCAGTTTCCCTTTTATAGAGAGATAAGTAGCGTTATCAAGTTCAGTATCGGCAATTTTTATTGAGCCATATAAGTAATCTAATTCCGGTTGATAGAAATATGGGTTATCGCTGGAGGCGTCCGGCGGTTGGAAATTCCAGTTTCTTTGAATGAGATTCAACCGGCGGCCTGATATATACTTCACTGTATTTCCGACGGTTAATATCGTATTTCCCGGCGAGTAATTGATTTCGGCGTCACCGCTGCTTGTCCTCTGATTCGACCCCAGGTCAACTCGCATAGTTGTATTATGCCCAGCCAGGGATGGGGCGACATTGTAACACTCCGTTCCGGTTATGGTCGATAATGCCAGGCGATAGTTTAGTTTTGGGTTGATGGATTCAAGCCGCATCGACACGAACTGCGATTCGGTGTATTGTTTGATGGTTAATCCGGAAGGATTTCTTTGGGTCCCCGATAAATCATAATTTAAGTAGTCCTTTGAATAATACTGATCGGTTATCAGTATTAATTTCGGAGACAATTTTATTCCGGCGCTGGCAAACCAATCTATAAATGATGTTGGTGGGATTGTCATCCTGTCAGATTTAAATGGCGCCTCTTTGACGAGCAAATCCAGAAAAGATTTACGGATAGAGGTCATCACGAATACATGCTCAGTCCCGTAGGAGGCAGAATTGGTTCCTTCGATAAACGACATGTTTAATTCGCAATTGAGATGATTTTGGAATGGCCGGGGCGTCTTAAATTCTACTACAGATGGAGATTCATATCTGGCTGATGTTCCCTGGGCATAGAAATCCAGGCCACTCAAGTTTGGGCTGGCGATTATATTGAACATCCCGTAGTGATTGGGGTCGTCGCCCATAGCGGCTCCATTGATAAAATACATGGGGCTGGTACCATTGACTCTGATTTTGGCCGATTGCGCCGATCCATCCCGAACTGCCTGCGGTTGTTTTATGGAGTTGGTGGAATTCGTGGGAATAATCGAGCGCCGCGCCTTATCCGCGATTATTGCACCCGATATATATTCTCCGTCCTTAACGATTGATTTGGGCGATTCCACAACGATTGAACCTAAATTGATAGGGTTTTCCTCAAGAACAATTTTCAAATTCCTCAAATCATCAAGACCCGAAAGCCGAATCTTCTTTACCGAATACCCGATAGCGCCAATCTCGAGATAGTCCTCGGGGGAGATCTCGCCTTTTGAGTTGAGAGAAAATCTGCCGCTCGTGTCTGAGAAACTCCAGGCCAGCATGGAATCGGGGCTAATCAACTTTACGTTGGCCGCGACAATAGGAGAATGATCCGGCGCCATTATTTTTCCAAAGATATCATATGCCGAAACCGTGTCGGCTCCGACCAGACATAAAATAGCGAAAATTATATTTACCGAGATCGAACAGTTGGTGACTTTATACATAGCCGCAAAATAATATGTCAATGCCTATGCCCAAACGAAAAAATTCATCAAGTACAGTAACCGTTGTTATGCTATAGGGTTATGATAGCCCCGTTTGGGGTGGTTTGCCAATACTCTTATGGCTATGCAATTACTTGTCAAATAGTGACATACGGCTGCCCTGTGTTCGTTATGGGGGTTAATTAAATCTTGGAGAAAGGGGCTTGAAAAAAAAAGACTTATATCCTAAAATGGACTATGAAAATGACGGTAATTATTGGGAAATTTAAGAACAACGATGAGGATTCATAATGCGGAATTCTATTAATAAAATAGCGTTCGAAAGAAATAATCGGCCAAATTATTATTGGGCCGGTTTGATTACGATAGTGATATCATTTTTTATCTATGTTATTACCGGGTTCCGGACAATCACCTGGTGGGACAATGCCGAATATTCTCTGGCAGCCTTCACGCTTGGTGTGGCTCACCCGCCCGGCTCGCTTCTTATAACATTAATAGGATGGATTGTCGCTAAAATCCCCCTGGGAATTAGCGTGATTTTTAAACTCAACCTGCTGGCTGGTCTGGCTGCGTCGATAACTATCGCAATAATTATCTTTAGCGCGATTCGCTACTATCGCTGTTTCGAATTGCCCGCTACTATCGGGGACCCAAATAGTATTCCTTCGGCCTATATTATCGGGTTGCTGATTGGCGGATTGGCATTCGCGTTTTCGGCGACTATCTGGTCTTACGCGACAAAATTTTCTCCCTATATATTCACGGCATTATTCACATCAGCCATAATCTGGTCATTGTTTCGCTGGTGGGCCGAATTGGCCGCGGAAAAATCTTATCGCTGGTTGTTTGTTATAATGCTTTTATTTGGATTGGATTTCAGCATTCACCGTACCAACATGCTTTTATTGCCGTCTGTTTTAATCGCGCTGGTTATCGGAAACTGGCGCGTCATAAAATCGATACGTTCATGGGTCTATGGAATACTTGGTTATTTGATAGGACTTTCATTTCAGTTGCTGATCATACCAATTGCCGCCCAGCAACCGTTCTTGAATGCGGGTGATCCCAGCAATCTGAAGAGATTCTGGCATTACATTTCGCTTAAGCAATACGGGGGAGACTGGCTTATTAACATTTTCCCACGGAAAGCGTCTTTCTGGTCTTATCAGATACCGGATTATTTAAATATTTTCGCCGCTAATTTTCTTAATACTGGTTCGGCATTGGGTATCTGGGGGATATTCCCGGCTATTTTTGGGCTTTTTGGATTCGTATTGCTCTGGAAATCCAATCGCCGCCTGGCCATCGTCACGCTGATAATGTTTGTTTTTGCCAGTATCGGCGCTATCCTGTATTTTAATCTTCCCGAAAATTACTTCCGCTCTAACGATCGCCATTATATGCCATCGTTTGTCATATTCGCGTTCTGGATGGTTTACGGCTGCGGTTCCATCATGAAGGCCGTTTGGCAGCTATATCAGAATAGAAAATGGATTATCATCGTATCGGCTTTAATAATGTTCTGGATTATGCCTTTATATCAAATCGCCAATAATTATCATCAGATGGATTGTTCTCGTAATTATTTCGCCGATAATTTCGGACGAAATCTACTGGCAACATTACCGGAGCATGCTATTCTCTTTACCAATGGTGATATCGACACTTATACGCCCTGGTACTATCAGGGGGTCGAAAAGCTGCGGCCGGATGTTACGGTAGTGAACCTGCCATTACTCAATACTCCCTGGTTCGTTTCGCATATAATAGCTCAAGATCCCGAAATGCCGTTAGCATTTATATCCGAAGATATCTCTCAACTAAATATTAGACCCTGGAGCGATTCGACACTTTTCATTCCAGTCAAATGCGACCGAAACGCTTTTGGTATTTCCGATACTATTAGCCTGCCCGATTCTATCGGTTTCCGGATTACCCCGACTATTGCGGCTAAATATTTGCCGATTCAGGATTGGGTAATGTTTCAGATTATTTCACAGAATGCCTGGCGTCGGCCCATTTATTTCGCGATTACCGTATCGAACGATAATAAACGCTGGGTGGCTCCCTACCTTCGGCCCGAAGGTTTAGCGCAACGCTTGATGCCATATAATTCGCCGCCCTTCCATCCTTAATTAATGGCCTCCAATTTAATGAAAAAATTCGTGTATCGGGGATACAACGATACTTCCGTTATTATCGATAATTTATCGAAAATGATAGCCTTTAATTATTATCCCCCATTTCTCGAATTGGCAAAGGCGCAAGCCCAAATAGGCGATTATCCGGCGTGTAAAAATACTCGTGATTTTCTGTTAAAAATACTCCCCATAGATAGACTTAGCCCGATGCCCGCAGCTTTTATAACCGCTATCGATAGTTGTTGCCAGGGTTCATTAAGGTAGAACCGTAATACCGATGAACTCTGAAAACCAATATCTTTTCCTGAAAGCCATGATTGGTTAAGTCGACCCAAATTGCCTGTTGCTATCGTTTAGCGATTCCATCCGCTTGAATATTAGCTGCTTACGGCAATCAATTTGATTCCACAAATGCCGATAACACTTAAGTATGACGACCTAAGTGCCATGATGCTATCGGCTTGGAGTAAGGTTTCGTCCG
>CAZTNJ010000109.1:0-9422 GCA_964614835.1 uncultured Ignavibacteria bacterium
GGGGCCTTTCAAATCGGATTTTAATTTTCTAACAGCCAGAAACTCCAAAATACGTTCTTTTACTTTTTCTAGATCGTAATGGTCTTCATTAAGAATTTTCTCGGCGGCGTTGATATCGAGGACATCTTCAGTGCTTACCGACCAGGGAAGGCTAACCAACCAGTCTAAATAAGTGCGGCTAACTGTGTATTCGGCGGCGGATGGATTCATCTTGGAGAGGCGGTCGAGCTCTTTTTCGGCGGCATCGCGCGCATCCTCGGGCATCTGGGCTTTCTCGATTTTCGCCTTAAACTCTTCCATTTCCATGGTTCGGTCATCAGTTTCGCCCAATTCGCGTTGGATTGCTTTCAACTGCTCGCGAAGGATATATTCGCGTTGCGATTTGCCCATCTCGGAGGCGGCCTCGGACTGGATTTTGCGGGACATTTCGAGGATCTGCAATTCCTTCGAAATCATCATCATTACTTTATACAGCCGCTGTTTGACATCGAAGGTTTCGAGGATTTCCTGTTTTTCGCCGATACTGGCATTTAGGTTAGAGGCTATCAAATCGGCTAGGCGTGCCGGGTCTGTCGTATTATAGGCAGAAACCTGAAGGTCATCCGGAAGATAAGGCGCAAGTTTGATCACTTTGCCGAGCTGATCCATGATGTTTCTGACCAGGGCTTCGATTTCAATCGATGGGGTATATATTTCATCGCAGACCTCTACATTGGCTTTCCAGTAGGGGTCATTCTGCGTCAAACCCTTAAATTTGATACGAGATAAACCCTGCACCAAAAAGCGCACGGAACCATCCGGAAAACGAAGCATTTTTAAAATCTGGCCTGCGGTACCGATTTGGTAGATATCCTTTGGTTCTGGATCATCTTGTTCCGAATCTTTTTGCGTAAATAAGCCCAGCGGTTTGCCAGCCATTAACGTTTCATCGATTAGTTTCGTATGGCGCGCTTCAGCGACCATCAACGAGGTCACCAAAGCCGGAAAGACAATGGTGCTTTTAACCGGGAGAATGGCGACCGGTTCGGATGCCAGTCGTTCTTTTTCTTTTTCGAGCGTAACCTGATTATTTTCTTTGGCGTTTTCCATTTACTTTCTCAATTCACGGGTTACAAAGTCGGCAAAATTGCATAGTTATAAGCATTTTGCGATACTTTGTTCGAATTATTATTTATCATCCTCTACACCGTAGAACAACTTCTTTTGCTTGTCAAGCCAATCCATGAATTTTTGCTTCTTTTCGGGCAATTTAAAAATCAGCATGTATTCCCCTTTTTTATTGGATGGGGCATCGAAGGGGTTGAACATGAACTTGAAATCATCCTCCAGTTTTTTGCGATCGCCGGTGTTGGATTCCCATCCGGTATTATCAGTATCGGTTCCTCCGGTAAAACCGATAATAAAAGAATCGGGTTTTGTGCCCGGTTTGATTGTTAACCGGAAGTTTTTAAATGAGATGGTACGGGGTTTGTTCATGGGTGTGCCCTCTTCCATCAATTATGTTTTTTTCTTTGGATTCTTTTTTTGTCGACTTTATGTGAATTCATACCGAAATTATAACTTCAATGCCAGAATAAGTTCAATATAAAACTATAGTTAAAGTCCGATTTGGAAAAATATTAAGCTTTACAATGTAATAAGGGGCTTATATTTTAGCTTCATGAACTTAGGAAAGGTAATAAAGGTCTCTGGAGATAATGAAACCAACGAAAAATACTATATAGTAATGATCGCCATTGGGGCTATTATCTTCTATTTACCATTTCTTAGCTTTCAATTCATAGGCGATGATTGGCTTTGGCTGGCGAACGCCAAAAAGGCATTAGCCAATCCCAGTATATTTATTGAAAGGCCTATGTATGGCTATTTTAGGCCTTTGAATATGGTTATAGTAGCTTTATGGGAATATATATTTGGACCAAACGCCCGGATATTTAGTTTTATTAATATTTTACTGCATGCCGTCAATGTATTCCTGTTATGGTTGGTGCTAAAAAAATACGATGTGCCTAAAAGTATTCGCCTATTGTCACCATTTATTTTCGCGTTTTATTATTTAAATTTCGCCGCCATAGAATGGATTTCCGTTGGGCATGATTTATGGGTGACCGGTTTGTTGCTTATATTTTTAATGAGGTTAAAGACATTTGTAGAGCGGACTGGATATAAGGATTTTATATTAATGTTTTTAGTAGGGTGGGCGGCAGCGTTATTTAAAGAATCGGGTTTGATTGCGATTGGATTATATTTTGCTTATTTGATTTTATCTAAGCAAAATCCATTCGGAAAGAAATTTGTCCTCTTTTCGACCATTTATTTGATATCCTACGTGGTATTTTTGGTATTTTACTTTATGACAAGAACAATTGCCGACAAACAGATTGTTATTGGATTACCGGTTATTGTAAATTTGTGGTATTTTTTGATTTATTTATTGTTGCCTTTATCTAAAAGAATCGTTGAACAAATGCCAGAACGAATTCTCCCGGGACTGGTTTATATAAAAAATGCCCTGATGATAATCGTTCCAATGCTTTTAGGATATGTTTTTATCAAGGGATCGCGGATAGTCAAAATGTTCGTGATATGGCCGGTCTTTTTTATAATTACTATCGCCGTTTTTAAATGGGGGATAACTCTGTTTACTATATATACCAATGACCCAGCTTCGCGATTTATGTATAGCCCTTTCGCCGGATTGGCCGTGTGTATTGCTTGGTTTATGGTTAAACTTGTTAATGATATATTAAAAATCAAACTCCATATAACATTGCTAATTGTATTAGCGCTACTATTTATAGCGGCTAATTTTGTCGCGGTTCGTAAATCCTCCACGATTTATGGAAAGCAACAACAACTCAGCCAGAGAATCATCGACGATATTCAGCGGAACTGGTCGGTATTTGATAAGGCAGATAGTGTCACTATATATACCGAAGATATCAGCCAAACCGAACAGGTGATCGCCTCGGGCGAACATTTACCGGCAATATTTTTAGTGGTCTATAATAGGCCGATAAAATGTAAAATCTATGAAATGAATAGTACCTTGAGAAATGATAATGTAATAAATTACAAAAATGTTATCTTAAAATGGGATGTCACTAAAAATTATCTTGTTATAGATAATACTGGTAAATCGTATTAAGTACTAAACGTTTAACTATAAGCGATTTATATGATCGAGGGATTGAAATATGCTCTGCCGAAGCCCGATGCCGGGTGGAGACTATTGCTCTTCATGCTTATTATAATGTTTGCATTGTTTTCTAGTATTATTACATTGTGTTTTCCAGCTTTCGCAAAAATAATAATAGTTATAATAATTTTATTAGGAATATTAGTTATTATAAGATTGAGTTTTCTGCAACTGTTATTACTCATAACCGTCATTCCAAGTATCCTACCTTCCTTTTATGTGAAAATATCGAATATTGCCTTTACCTTAATATTGATAACAGCTGTATTTTGGATTATTTTTAGTAGCGATAGATATAAATACCGATGGTATCGAAATAGTAAATTAGAAATAATTAGTTCGTTGTACTTGTTTTTTGCAATTAGCATGTTATTATCATCTTTATATAATTCCACAAGTGTAGTTTTATGTGTGTTTGAAATAATACGGTATATTTTTTATGGTGGATTAATTTTGGTATCATATTATCTAATGAAAGATATTAAAGATATAAAAAAAGTCTTGTGGACCGGACTTGTTGTGGCAGTCGTTATTGCCTTTTATTCATATAAGACAGCTATAGACATGGGAGTCGGCAATGCGATAATGAGGTATGGAATAGGTATAATGAGGCAATCTGTATCAGTTTTCGTAAACTCAAACTCAATCGCCACATTAATTACATTCCCTATGCCCTTATTAATTTCTTATATAATGTATAGTAATGATAAAACAAGAATTAAATATTGCTGGATAGCTTTTTTATTTTTGGCTATCCCTTGGTTTTCACTAAATTCGCGTGCTAATTATTTATATTTATTTACGGTTTATTGTATTTTAGCAATATTTCATCCAAAACGAAATATGCATATATTGGTAATATTATCGGTTATTTTGGTTATTACGGGAATAATCGTATTTAATTTGTTTCCAATTCTATCGATGCTTTTGAGGCTTGAAAGCGGGGTAACTTATCGAGATTCTTTGTGGAAAGCCGCTATAAAAATGATTCAAGAAAGTCCTCTTTTGGGAAAGGGTCCTGGGTACTTTGAACAATATAAATTTTATTACATGGATCCCGAGGCGGGAAGAGCAATTGTCGGTAATTGGCAGGGAGTTGCAACACATAGTTTTCTGATTCAAAGAGGAGTTGAAATGGGTTTGCCCGCTATTATTGTTCAGGTGTTTATATGGTTATACCCAATAATATCATTTGTAAAAAACGCAAAATATGTGGAGTCTTCTAACTATAAATACTTATATCTTGCCGGAGGAGCTATGTGGATAGGGCTCATCTGTAGGTCTATAATGGATACCGGCGGAAGTGTTGTTGGTTTACTCCTTTTACCTTTGATCTTTAGAATTCCCGAGTTGGTTCATAACAAAGATGATTAGCCCGACTATTTAAATGGATTATGCTTTCGCTCATAGTCTCTATTGTCTATATATCATTTGTTACCCCATTGTATATAAATGGGAAAATTGATTCTCCCCTTTCTCGGGACTTTCCCCCCAATTTTGGATTGATTCCATAGAACCCGAATTTATTCAATAGATTGGCATTTTAAAATCTGGAATCTGATGTTTTAAAAAACGGGGAATCTCTGATGATTTTAGAGATGGTAATAAGGGCCTACCGGTTGTAGATTCAGGGAATGCTGATATGTTATAAGCCCTTTATCTGCAACAGGAGGCCCGAGTGAATTTAACTAAAATAAACGGCAAACTCAAAGAGCAAATTAGGCTATTTTCGGAGAAGGTTTCCCCCCTTTCCCTCTTGCTTTTCTTTCCTAAATTCATTATTTAACTAATCTATGAAATCTAATCAAATAAGACAAGCGTTTTTGGACTATTTCGCTAAAAATGGACATAAAGTCGTTGCCTCTTCGCCGGTTATACCTGCCGATGACCCAACTTTATTATTCACCAACGCCGGGATGGTGCAGTTTAAAAACACCTTTCTGGGGCTTGAAAAACGCGATTATACCCGTGCTACCACCTCGCAAAAATGTATCCGCGCCGGCGGCAAACATAACGATCTCGACCAGGTGGGATTCACCGCCCGTCACCAGACATTTTTCGAGATGTTGGGAAATTTCTCGTTCGGCGATTATTTCAAAGAAGAGGCAATCAAGTTCGCCTGGGAATTTGTCACCAAAGACCTGGGACTCGACCCGAACCGGCTGTATGCCACCGTCTATAAAGAAGATGACGACGCCGAAAAACTCTGGAAAAAAATCGCGCCCGAATTAGGCGACCGGGTTCTACGATTCGGCGAAAAAGATAATTTCTGGTCGATGGGGGAGACCGGCCCCTGCGGCCCCTGTTCCGAAATCCATTATGACCGTGGGACTAATATCCCTGGCGAACTAAACGGCGAAGGCGACCGGTTCATGGAGATCTGGAATCTGGTTTTCATGCAATATAACCGCGATGACAAGGGTACGATTACGCCGCTTCCGAAACCATCGGTCGACACTGGCGCCGGATTAGAACGATTTTGCATGGTGCTGCAAAATGTCGATTCCAATTATGGCACCGACCTTTTCGAACCGTTAATCGCCAAAGTTAGCGAGCTGTCGGGGATTCCCTATAAACTCGGTCCGGATGGGGTGGCTCATCGGGTGATAGCTGATCATGTGCGGACGTTGTCATTCGCGATCGCCGACAATGCAATTATCTCCAACGAAGGGCGCGGATATGTGCTAAGAAGAATTCTTCGAAGAGCCGCGCGCTATGGTCATGAATTAGGACTCAAAGAGCCGTTCCTATATAAAATCGTACCGACCTTAATCGATAAAATGGGCGGCATCTATCCCGAGATAAAAGCCCACCGCGGCAAAATCGAACTGGTGATAAAATCGGAAGAGGAGCAATTCGACCGGACTCTGGAAAATGGCCTGGTCCGCTTTGCGGAGATAGTCGATAAGCTGGGAAGCGGGAAAACCATCCCCGGCAACGAGGTTTTTAGACTGTACGATACGTACGGATTTCCGGCCGACTTGACCGAAATCATGGCCAAAGAAAAAGGGTTAATGATTGACTGGACGGGATTCGAAAAGGAACTGGAAATTCAGAGGGAAAGATCGCGTCAGGGTTCATCCTTTGCGGCGACAATAACCGCTGATTCGGCAGTTGTACCCAAAACCGAATTTACTTATGACGAGGAAAAACTGACCACCGAAGCGGTTATATGCGATAAAGTAAATGAATCGACTTTCTTGGTTCTTAAAAAGACCCCGTTTTATGCCGAATCGGGCGGCCAGATAGGCGATAGGGGAAAAATCGTTTCCGATAAATTCGAGTTCATAGTCGAGGATACCAAAAAGCTCGGCGAAGGGGTTATCCATATCGGGCATTTCGATAGGTCTGATAATACGACGATTGATAGACTTCATCGAGGCCAATTGATAACAGTAACCGCCCAGATAGATTCAGAACGCCGCGCCGATATCCAGCGCAATCACACCGCCACGCATCTTCTACATAAAGCCCTGCGGATGGTATTAGGCGAGCATGTCTACCAGTCAGGTTCATTAGTTGCGCCGGAACGGTTCCGGTTCGATTTCTCGCATTTTAAAGCTATGACACTTGAGGAAATCGAAAAAGTTGAAAATATAGTCAATGAGAAAATCGCCGCCGACTTGCCGGTAAGCTGGCAGAATAAGACTATGAACGAGGCCAAACAGATGGGGGCGATGGCGCTGTTTGGCGAGAAATACGGCGATACCGTTCGGGTGGTTACCGCCGGCGATTTCTCGATGGAATTATGCGGCGGTACCCACGTTAAAAATACAGGCGATATCGGTAAGATGCTCATAATCTCCGAAAGCGCGATTGCGGCCGGGGTCCGGCGTATCGAAGCTATTACCGGCAGGGAAGCCGCCAGGGTGATGTCCGAATATGAAACGCTGAAGAAAAATCTTATTCCACTTTTAGATATAGCTCCGGAGAAGTTGGATAGCGATTCATTAGCGATTCTGAAAACCCAACACAACGGCCTGACTATGCGGCTTTTGGCAAGGGATGGCTTAGCGGGCAAATTGGAATCGATTTTAGGTTGTATCGCTAAGTACGAAAAAGAAAAATCGAAATCGGAATTGAAAGCGATTCAAGCTCAAGCCAACCAAATCGCGCCTAATTTTGAAGTATCGTTGGATTCGCATGTTCTAAAGGCTTATCTACTGGAAATTGAAGGGCCGGATGAATTCATGCCGTTCTTTGACGGACTCAAATCGGCATTCGCTGGTTGCACGATATTGGCGATTGGCCAAGGAACCGGTCAATTCGCTATTAACTCGCCAAATATGAATCTGGCTAATAAACTAAGGGATGATTTAGTGCAATTGGTTGGCGCTAAAGGCGGCGGCAAACCTACTATCCGCGGTTCAATGCCAGCCGATAAAGTTAGACAAGCAATTGATGGACTAAGGGCCAAATATGCCCAATAATAAAGCTTACGAAAAACTTCTAAAAATCAAGCAATCGCGCGGTTGCGGGTTTTTAGTACTGATTGATCCCGACCGAAGTTCGATTAAAGATTTAGCCAGGTTTGCCGCATTATGCGATAAGGCGGGGGTGGATGCTTTCCTGTTCGGGTCATCACTGATGATTGCCAACGATTTTGAGAAATCTCTTGTCGCGGTAAAAAAGGCCGTAAAAAAACCAGTGATCATTTTTCCGGGTTCGTCGGCGATGTTATCGGCGCGCGCGGATGCGCTTCTGTTTTTATCAATGGTTTCCGGGCGTAATCCTAATCTCTTGATTGGCGAACATGTAAAAGCGGCGCCCGCCATAAAGAAGCTTGGCGTTGAAGTGATTCCGACCGCCTATATGCTTATCGAATCGGGCGTGATAACGTCGGTAGCGTATTTATCCAATACCTTTCCGATTCCCAACCACAAACCGGATATCGCCTGCGCTCACGCATTAGCCGGGCAATATCTGGGGATGAAACTGGTTTATCTGGAAGCCGGTTCGGGAGCCGATAAACCGGTACCGATAGAGATGGTCAAACGAGTGAGCGCTTATATCGATATACCTGTGATTGTCGGAGGAGGAATAAGGAACACCGAGCATGCTCATAAAGTAGCCAAAGCCGGGGCTTCATTTGTGGTGATAGGCAACGCGCTTGAAGATTCACCATTAATGGTAAAGGAATTCGCGCAAGCGATTCATCTGAAATAATATGTCAGATTATATTGACTACATAAAAAAGCACCTGCATGAATCGGCCGAAACCCAAAATATGGCTGCGGAAAAGCTGGCGGGTCAAATTTCCAAAGCAGCCGATAGCTGCGTTAACGCGATCCGCAAAAGCGGGAAGATCATGTTCTGCGGCAATGGCGGATCGGCGGCCGATAGCCAGCATCTGGCAACCGAATTGGTCGTGCGATTATCGGGAGAACATGATCGCGGCGCCTATCCGGCGCTGGCGTTGACAACCGATACATCCATACTGACCGCTTGCGGAAACGATTATGGATTCGACCAGATTTTCGCGCGGCAAATCGAGTCGTTGGGTCAACAATCGGATATTTTAGTAGCCATATCTACGTCGGGAAATTCGCCCAACATCATACAGGCAGTCAAAACCGCAAAAGCGAAACAAATATTTATTGTCGGATTGCTGGGTAAGGATGGCGGCAAGCTGAAAAATCTGGTTGATATCCCATTGGTGGTGCCATCGGCGGATGTGCAACATATCCAGGAATCGCATATCGCGATAGGACATGTTTTGATAGGCATTATCGAAAAGGAACTAGCCGGGCGATGAGTTCAACCAAACCGGGCTTGGCCAGAAGTTCCCTGTGGATGATTTCAGTCCAGGTCTTCAATAAGATACTGGCTTTTTTTTTGCCCTTGTCGCCGCGCGAATTCTTGGAGTCGAAGGATTTGGACAATATGGTTTCGCGATGGCGCTGGCCTCGATATTTATGGTGTTAGCGGACTCGGGATTATTCCTTCACCAGAGCCGCACTTTCCCATCATTAATAAAGTCTGAAGATATTTCCCGGTTCATGGCGGATGGCATCAGCCTTCGTTTTGGGCTTGGAGTAATATCAGGAGTAATTCTATTGGCGGTGGGTCTTGTATCGGGCAAAGGGGAGGCGACCACAAATCTAATCAGCTTATTGGCGATTTCGTTATTATTAAGTAACCTAATGGGAGGGTATTCATCATATCTGTATGGTAGAGAGCATTTCGGATTGTATGGAATTCTATCCAGCGGTACGCAATTAAT
>CAZTNJ010000110.1:0-9251 GCA_964614835.1 uncultured Ignavibacteria bacterium
CCGCCAACGCTACTTTCACCGATTCAATTAATGGCCGAGGAGCCTTTAGATTCAGCCCGTCATATTACCAGGCTGGTACCTATAACTTAGTGTTTATGGCAATTGATGATGAAGATAACAGTATTTTCGATTCACAAACGGTTGTCATTACAGTAAATAACGTTAACCAGATACCCGTTCTTGATTCTATCGGACCCTTCTCAATAATGGAAGGCGACACCCTTCGTTTCTTGGTTAGGGCGTCCGATCCCGATAGTATTCCTCCCAGACTTGCCCAAATCAACTTACTTAACAATTCGACCTTCGTCGATTCTGGCAATGGCGTTGGCCTGTTCGTTTTTCGACCGGACTTCAATCAAGCAGGTATCCGAGCAGTTACTTTCAGAGCCATGGATCGCCAGGATACCACTGTATATAGCCAGCGTACTGTTCAAATTATAGTAGCTGATTATAACAGGGCGCCGGTGCTCGATTCAATTGTGGCCGATACTACAATCGCCGATGGCACTACCCTTCGCTATAATCTCCACGCAACTGACGCTGACAATACAATACCTCGACTTCTGGCCAGATCATTGCCAACCAACGCGACTCTCGTAGATAACCGAAACGGTACCGGAACCTTCACTTTCACTCCGGTTCTAACGCAAGTTGGACAGTACTCAATTACGATATTAGCAATAGATGCGGTTAATGCCGCAATGGCCGATTCGCAAATTATCCACATTACAGTAGTTTCAAGCGGACTCCACCCGCCGATATTTCTAAATACCGTATTCAGCTATAATGTATCGCCCGAATCAACCATAATAATTCTACTTCAGGCTTCTGATCCTGACAACCAAAGCATTACAATCTCGCCTCGCATTCCTATACCAACAGGGGCGGTCCTCACCGATTCGGGAAATGGTCGGGCTACATTCATTTGGACCCCCGATTCCACGCAAGGAGGAACATATAATTTGAGTTTCCTTGCGACCGATCCCACTAATCTTAGGGATACGCTGGGAATAACACTAAATGTTATTAATTTCGTTCGCGGCGATGCTAACGGCGATGGGGAGTTGCGTGGTTCCGATGTTATCTATCTTGTTGCATATTTAAAGGGAACAGCTCCGGCTCCCAGCCCGCTTCTACGCGCCGATGCCAATGCCGATGGCATTGTTAGCGGCGGCGATGTCACATATTTGGTGAGGTATTTCAAGGGCTTTGGACCTCCTCCACCGATATTGATAATAAACCCGGTTAAGGAAGTAAAAAACGGATCAACTGGAGTCTCAAATTAAGGGGAAGGCTTATTTTATGCGTACAACTTTCCAGCTGATAATCGCCTTAATGATTCTGCTCGGCGCCGGTACGGGCCTGGCCCAAGAATATGGGATAACATTTGGGCCAATGATCGAAGCCTATGTCGGGCAGAATAATCTGATGATCCCTATCACCATTACTAACCTGCAGCCGGTTGAATATATCCACATCTCGCTTAGTTATGACCCTTCTCTCTTACGAGCTGTCGCGGTTGCTCCGGCCATATTCTTCCAGGGTGTCCATTTCGATTTGAGTACCGCCGGCAAGATGACAATTGAGCTGGATCGCGATTTGGTGCCGCCGCCATTCGTTCCGCCTATACCGATCGGCGAAACAACGGTGGCGTACATTACTATGAATGTCGCGGTAAATAATTTAGGACGAGACATTGGAACACCGCTGTCATTTTCTGAAGATCCAAATACGCCATATCCAGATAATTTATTCCTTCTGGATAATGGTTATTTTATTGTTCCTCCGATGTTAACCCTAACAAACGGAATGGTTTACATTTTTGAGCCTTTGTATGGCGATGTAAATATCAATAGCGACCCATTTGAGGTTGGCGATGCGGTTACCCTGATAAATTATTTTATCGGCACAGTAAATTTAAGCCCCAGGCAAAAGGCCAATTCCGACTGCAATCGCGACAATATCCAAGCCACGATAGCCGACCTCGTATATCTTTTGCGAGTAATCAACGGTGAACCAGATACGCTTCGTCGAATTTTGGCTCCCCATTTACAGCCAGATATCACCCAAACCCCTGCCCCCAAAACGACGAATTCTCTTGACAATTTCCCGAAATTGGCTATATATTTAGAATGCAGTGAGCCTCTTGGCGGCTTTTGTTTTACGGTAAAAGTACCTGAATCGGTGTCCCGTATTCGGGACGGAGTTTTGGGAGAGAATGCCAGCAATCTTCTGCTGGCATCGGGCAAGAGTAGCGATACTTTAAAACTAGTAGGTTATAGCCTGATGGAGGACAACCTCCCCCAGGGCTGTTTCTTGCTGTTAGAACTGCCGTTTGAGGCCGATAATGACATTCGCGCCGATGACTTCGAAATCTTGAGCGCTGACTTTTCCAGCGCTTCGGGATCGAAAATCAATGCCGCAATCAAATTGATTGTCGGTAAAATAGAAGGGCGGGAAATTAACGACGAACGGCAATCGGATATCGTGCCGGGGAGAATCAACGCCTACCCCAATCCATTCAACTCGGCCGTCACTATTCGATTCGCCACTGTTCGCCCGCAACCGATTGCTATCGAAATTTACGACTTGCTTGGCCGAAAGGTCAACACGTTGTCGGATGGGTTTTTTGCTGAAGGTGAGCACGCGGTAATATGGAATGGCACAAACCAAAGAGGCGATTCGGTTGCCGCCGGCGTTTACTTATGTCGCATAAAATCGCAAATGGAGGACACGACACTGAAGCTAAATTACATGAAGTAATGATTACGTTTTACAGGAGTTTTAATGAACCAAAAGCTTAAGTTGGTCGAGGGGGTTGCTTTTGCTTTCGTATTTGCTATCGGTTTCTTTTTCGGCGCCGCTGTTTGGGCAGTTCCTCAATCCGCAAAAATGATTTTCGCGGACGGCGGTCAGGGCTTCAGCGACAGATTCATATTGCTTACAAATTCCGATGTCGGCGAATTGCCGATAACGGTTTCTTCCGGAAAATTGATTTCGACCGGAATACAGGCTCTTGATCGGCTCTGCGCCGAATACCGGGTGAATAAAATCGAGAAGTGGTACCCTTACCCGGTCGCACACGATGAATTAAAATGGGTGGCGGAGAGAATGTACATCTGCTACATCGAACCAGGGGCTGATATTATCGCGGCAATCGACGCGTTTGCCGCCGATAACCATATCGAGGCCGCCGAGCCTTATCGTATCCCCCGGCCGTCCTATGTCCCCAATGACCCATATCGCTCCAGTCAGTGGTTCCTGGGAAAAATCAACGCTTATGGCGCCTGGGATGTTGTACGCGGCGATGCCACCGCCACAACGATTATCGGAATTATCGATACCGGCGTCTACTGGATTCATCCCGACCTGTTGCCAAATATCTGGATCAATGCCGCTGAAGACCTCAACCATAATAAAACCCTCGATGCCGGCGATATCAATGGTATCGATGATGACGGCAATGGTTTTGTCGATGATGTCCTCGGCTGGGATTTCGGTGTCGGCGACAATAATCCGCAGGAAGAATCTCCCACCCACGGCACTCATGTCGCCGGGTGCGCCTCCGAAGCCACCAATAACTACATCGGCGGTTCTGGTGTCGGCTGGTCGGCCAAGGTGATGGCCGTCAAAGGCGCCAATGCCTCAGGCGACCTGACCGCGGTCTGGCAAGCCGCAGTTTACGCCGCCGATCGGGGTGCCAAAATATTGAATTTTTCCTGGGGCGCTCCCGGATACTCTTCGGTCGAACAGGCCCAGATTAACAGCTTCTACTCGATGGGTATCCTGGTTGTGGCCGCCGCCGGCAACGACGACCATTGGACGCCTCCCTATGTAAATTATCCTTCCGCATATGCTCACGTACTGGCGGTCGCATCCACTACCACGTCCGATACCAAATCAAGCTTCTCTAATTACGGCGCCTGGGTGGATGTATCCGCGCCCGGCTCCGATATCTATTCTACCTGGTCAACCAACACCTATATGAACAACAGCGGCACTTCGATGTCATCCCCGATTACCGCCGGCCTGGCCGCTTTGTTGAAATCGGTCGATAGTACGCTTACTCCGAACCAATTAACCGACATCATAAAAAATACCGCCGTCCCTATCGATACCCTCAATCCCGGCTATGTCGGTCAACTTGGCAGCGGCCGTATCAATGCTGGAGCCGCGCTGGCCGGCTATGCCTATCTGGCTGGCGATGCCAATGCTGACGGTATCGTTAACGGCGGCGATGTGACTTTCTTAGTCCGATATTTAAAGGGGCTGGGACCGGCTCCCGCCTCTCCGTTTTATCGCGGGGATGCCAATGGTGACTGCCTGGTGTTGGGCGCCGATGTCATCTATCTGGTGACTTATTTTAAGGGCGGCGAAGCCCCAATTAAGGCCAATTGCTACTGATAACTAAATTTGGAATGCTAATAAAATGAAAAAGCAACGAAAAATACCAACGAAAAGGAGGTCGAATCAGGGCTAAGTTTTACGAGTTTTGATGACAATCTTTGTTTTCAGGTAACTTGTAACCATTAACATTTAATTCGGAAATCAGGACAAACGAAAAAAAAGAGTAACAAACATCCGGATCCGTCCGGATGATCTAACGGAGGAATGCTAATGCGAAAAACCTTACTGCTAGCGATGGTGTTGGTGCTCGCCTTCGGCCTCATATTCGCCTGGGCTGAACAAAACACAACCACTGGCAAAAAGATCGCAAAAAATGTTACCTCGGTTTTTGCTAAAAAGGCCTTAACGAACGCCAAAAATCTTCCTGTGGAAGGTAATGACGCGGTCGTTTCTACCCGCGCGAAAACTGAAGCTGATGGCGTGGCTCTGCAGGGCGAACCAGTCCCGCAAGCAACACCTACAGTAAATCTGAAACCGGCCCAGACCGAAACCGGCATGGTGCCGATTGACGACCACGCGACCAAAGCGGCCGATCCCAGCTCGAATATCGTAATCGATAATTACGATAAACCGGTTGAGATTGAAAACACGTCATCTCAGGGAATTGATGAAGAGAATTCCGCATATAAGACCTTAATGCAGGCTGAATCCGATAGGATTTATCAGCAGGTTTATGGCCAAAAAGAACAGCAAAATAACTGGGAACCGCCTGTTACCGCTGCCGTTCTTTTCGCGGAAGACTTCAGCGATGCTTGGGGCCTTGGCGTGCCTTGCACGACAAATGGCGCGGCCTGGACTGTCATAGACAGCGGCACTGAAGGCACTCGCCTATGGTATCAAAATAACTGGCATAAATTTTATTATGCCGCTACTGGTTGGAATGATACTGTTGCTCGTTCGCTCAATTATGCAACGGGTACTGATACAATCTACAACACCAATATGATTACTCCGGCTTTCAGTTCCGGGACCGCCGCATGTACATTATATTGGAAAGAATATTACCAAAATGGCAGCACCACCAAGGATTCCGCAATGGTCGAATATACGACTGATGGTGGCGCTTCTTGGACCAATTTGGTTAAATATAAAGCCTCTACTACTCCTAATCCGAAATATTCTTCGGCTATTATTCCTGCTGGTCTTTCCAATGTCCAAGTTGGCTTCCATCAAATCGTCAATGGTTATTCTACGCCCTATCAATGGTATATTGATAGCGTTAGAGTAAGCGTTGATGGTTCTTTGATTTGGGTTCAGGACTTTACCGGTTGGGGTTGGGAAGGCGACAACCCGCCATCTGGTTGGTCCATTGTGGATAATGGCGTTTATGCAACTCCAGCGGTTTGGAATAACAATGACTGGAGCAAACGCTCATCCATGGGTTCTCAACCTGTTGCTGGCGTAACCAATGTGGCCACCCAAGGTCGTCGCGAACGCCAGAATGAATGGCTTATTACTCCAACTATCACCGTAGGTACAGGCGTTGCTTGCACCCTAAGTGATGCCGAATATTTCTACAACACCACAGGCGCTACTTGGCCTCCTGGATATAACTGGGAAGATTACTACTATATCTGGGTACAGGAAGATCTCGGCGGCGGTAGCTATGGTCCGTGGAATCAGCTGGCTTTTGTTAACGCTACAAGAGGCAGCACTTCCAGTAAGACTATCTTCAAATATCCGTTGAATGCCTGGACTGGTAAAAACATCAGAATCGGATATCAATACATCAATCCGCAGCCTTACGGCAACGGCACATTCTATTTGGATGATGTAACCGTAACTGATTATACTCTTACGTCCGATGATATCGCGGCTACTTCGGTTCTGGCTCCCACAGCTTCTTACATGGTTGTCGGAACATCCTATCCAGTTCGCGGCCGGTTCACTAATATGGGTGGAACAACCGAATTATTTGATGTCAAAATGGTCATCAATGATGGTACCACCGATGTATATGCCGACAGCGTTTTGGGTCTATCTCTAAACATATTCCAGTCGCTCGATACCGCGTTCGCGAACTTCACACCCGCTACGGCCGGCTTGCATACATTCACTATGACCGTTATCAACCCTGGCGATGCTAACGCGGCCAATGATACGGTCAGAGTCACCAAGACCGCGTAGGTCCACGCTGGTACAGGCGGCCCGGATGCCGGCAACTATAGCTGGATCGACAACACCGTGGTCGGCGGCCCCGTTTATAACTGGGTTGATATGTCTGCCGCTACCGTTTGCACCCTTTCAAGCTATGATACCGGTGTCAGCCGTGGTTTCTTGATGGGCGGCAACTTCTTCTTCTATGGCAACAACTATAACGCTATCAAGATTGGCGCCAACGGCGTAATGACTCTTGATACTACGCAGACATCCTTACCCGATGCTGATGCACCAACCCCAACGGCGGCAACTCCGAACGCGATTCTGGCCTCCTACTGGGATGACATGAACGGCTCGGTCGGTCGTATCAGATATTGGGACGACGCAGCCAACAACCGTTTCATCATCGAGTACGATAGCTTGTTCCACTATAGCTATTCTGCTTTGAAACTCGACATGCAGATCATTCTCGACAGAACTGATAGTTCAATCGTTTATCAGTATCGGAACGTCGCTGCCGGTATGCAAACCGATATCACGGTTGGTATTGAAAATGCCACTGGTACAATCGGTTTGGCTTATTACGACACGATTGGCAAGAACTATGCCAACCTGCCGTATAGCGGCCTGGCTGTCAAGTTCTACTATACCGCTCCGTCTTTGGATGTCGCGGCCAGCGCGATTGTTGAGCCAGTCGGCACCAAGATTGTTGGCGTACCATTCTCGCCTGCCACCAGAGTATCCAATTTCGGCGGCGTAACATCGTTCTTTGACGTATTCTGTGAAATCTACAACGCCGGCGGAACCAGCGTTTATCGCGATTCCGTATTGGCTCATGGCCTTCCTGCCGGTGTATCCGATACCGTAACCTTCGCGCCTTTCGCGGCGGCCACCCCCGGTACCCATCGTTGCACCACCTGGGTTTACCTCCCTGGCGATGTGAATCCTGGCAACGATAAAATCACCGGTACCTTCTTAGCCGATATGCACTACGGCGAAGGCGGCCCGGATGCCATGTTGATGAAGTGGATCGACAACACAGTAGTTGGCGGCCCCACTTATCTCTGGGAAGAACTCAACCCCGATTCCGGCGGATTCGCTGGCGCCACTCAATTGGTAACCACCGGTGGCGATGATGTAGCGTATAAATTCTACATCACACCCAACCCGCCATTCCCATTCTATGGCGTTAATTACGATTCCGGCTGGGCGACCTCCAACGGCTTAATCACCTTTGGAACCTCCAGCACCGCTTATTCCAATGTCGATATCCCGAACAGCGCGGTTCCGAATGCTTTCATCGCTCCGTTCTGGGATGATCTGTATGCCACCACCGGCACTTCGAAGATCTGGGTTTTGTGGATGGGCGACCACACCACTATTCAGTGGGAAGGCTTCTCCATTGGCTCAGGTGGCGTGAAGAACTTGTGCTTCGAAGTGTTGCTGTACGTTGATGGCACTATCATCGTTCAATACAAAGACGTGACCGGCGTCTCCGGCTATCAGGGTCAATCGGCCACAGTCGGTATTGAAAGCCACGTTTACACAGCCGATGCTATCACCGGTTTGAGATATCTGTACAATGGCACACAGCCAAGTGCGCTTAACCTGCTCACCAACGGTCTTGCCATCAGGTATTACCAGTATGTCCCGACTCTCGACGTCGCGGCTGTTTCCTATGACGCTCCCAAGGGCGGCGTAGTCGGAACTCCGTATTTCCCGGCTGTCTCGGTGAAGAATAATGGCACAACCGCCACTACCGCCGATGTAACCGTGAAGATTTACGGTCCGCTGCCGGCCACGACTCAAGTGTTCAACTTCATGGAAACCTCCGGTTCAATCGCCTATGGCGCCACCTTACCGTTCACGTTCAGTGTCAATAGCTGGACTCCGACGGCTGCCGGCGCTTATATCTGCTCGGTCAATGTAACGACCCTTGGCGATGAATTCGCGAGCAATAACAACACAACCGGTTCAGCGATGATTCTGAGCACCGCTTCCCTGCCGTACGGCACCGATTTCGAAGCCAACAATGGCGGCTTCGTCGGCACCAACGAATGGGAATGGGGTACTCCGACATTAATCGGCCCCGGTTTGCAGGTACCCGTTACCCACAGCGGCGTCAATTGCTGGGGTACCGATCTCGATGCGACCTACGATGCCTATGCTAACAACAGCCTGTATTCGCCTGTGATCGCCTTGACCGGCGCTCCGAGATACTCGCTTGATTTCTGGATGTGGTATCGTTTCGAATCGATCACTTATGACGGCGCCAACCTCAAGATTTCGACCGACTACGGCACCACCTGGACTATTCTCAATACAAGCGTTCCTTACACCGGTACTTGCACCAGCACGGGTAACGCCTTGTTATATGGTCAACCGGGTTGGGGTGGAGTCGACACCGTTTGGACACCTGTCAATGTCGACCTGACTTCCTATGCGGGCCAGAATGTTATCTTGAGATTCGACCAGGGCGCGGAAGGCTCGTTGCAATATGCCGGTCTCTATATCGATGACTTCGTTATCACGCAAATCTTTGCCGATATCGCTGTCAACTCGATTGACCTGCCGGCTTCCAGCTCCTTGTTCCCGGGTTCCTACCAGATTGGCGCGACCCTCGCGAACCTCGGTACAACCACCGAAATTCTCGACTCGGTCGTCTTCTCGGTATTAGACCCGTTAGCCGTTGAGATATTCCACGAAGTGCAGACTGGCGTTTCGTTGCCGGTTGGCACTCAGCC
>CAZTNJ010000111.1:0-7530 GCA_964614835.1 uncultured Ignavibacteria bacterium
AGGGCGCGCTTGGCCAAGATGCGTTTGGCTTTATAATGCGGGATAAGCGTTTTAAGGGCATCCCGAAGTTGCTGGAAACGCCCAAGGGCGATGATGACGAAATGGATGAAATCAACCTTAGGCTTCTCCGAAATCTGGGATCAACAACGAAATAATCGTAATCACTTTTAAATAATGGGATTTATTTTGTTTAATCGAAAAAGGTTATCGAGCTTAATATTGCTGGCCGCGACCGCGGTTATCGCGACATCCCCCCTATTGACCGAAATTACATGGGCGGATATTTATATCGAAGCCTATTTAACTCGAAGCGGCTCGGCGGACACCATCAATTCGACCAGGCATTTCTTTCGTTTGGGCGATGAAACGGCCCTGTTTTTACCGCCCTATACGATATATTTTACGATATCTCCGCTAGGGGAATCATCATATACGGCCGACATCTCGTTCCATGAATTATTGCCCGGGTTAAAAACGCGCGAGCGATCGGTTATTATGAATATGGATCAGTGGCAATCCGAGGATAGCCTTATGGCGAAAAATGATTGGTATCGTTATTCTTACAGAATCACAAAAGATACCTTACGCCTATATGGATATTTGTCCAAAGACAGCCTAACCAACAACGAATCAGTTCATTTTCATGCGCGGCTATTAAGGGATTCGTATTCAGATTATAAGTGGCGGGCCCGCCAAGGATATTTGGAAAATAATTTTAATAATTTTCGCAAGGACCTAAAAGTAACCCGTATCGGTAAATTAGATTTATATATTTTCCCATCTGGCAACAATACGACCGGGATAGACATTGAGCACGGCTTGGGGTTCGATATCCCTCGAGGCGCCTGTTACATGGTTTTCGACAAACATTTCGACTCGGCCCTTCCGGAAAATATCGAGCGTTTCATATTATATGAAAACTGGGGATATTCGGCACGCTCGCTGGTTGTGGGGTTTTCTCGATATTATCTCGATGACTCTTATCAGGCCAGGAAAATTGTTGTCCAGATGAATGCCCAGAGAATCAAGCGAATTTTATTAGATGAATCGCCCAGGTCGAAGCAAGCGGATATTATTTGCGGCGCATTCGCAAAATATATAATCGACAGGTTTAGCCTGGGCGATTTCCGCGTTCTATATGAAAAATCCTCCGCCGGTAAACTGGCCGTGAAAGATGTATTCGGTAAAAATCTCGACGATTTTATCGATGATTTTATTAGATACCAAAAAGATTACAAACTCAATCAACCATCCGCTATCTATTTTTCGGAGGCGTTCCGCAGTCAACTATGGTTCGACCGCGCCATAGAATACGATTCGTTTTTGTCGTCAGGTACAAGCGGCCTGGTATTTTTAAAAAGACTGGCCGCCGATTACTTTTATATCGGCGATTTTGCCAAATCAGAATCATGCTATTCGAGACTGGCGCAGTTTAAACATGAAGACCTCGAAGCGCGATTTCTGGCGGCCGCGGCGAAATTTCGTACCGGAAAAATTATCAAGGGGGTAATCGGTTTAAAAGAAATCTCGCAGCGCTATCCTAACGCGGCCAAACTGCTGGCCGAGTATTATTTCGATCAGGGTTATCCCGATAGCGCGGCGAGGCTCGTAAACAAACTTCATTCATCCACAGACAGCTGGACACTAATCCTTCGAGCCCGGTTGGCCTTGGCATATGGCGAGGACGCCAGGGCCGATTCAATCGCGAAGGCCACAATACCGCTTTGCGAAAATACCATCGAGAGCAGCCCGGGCGAGGGGCGCGGCTATATCGATGTCGGTTACTGCCAGCTTCATCACGGCGATTTTGTCGCGGCTGAATCAGATTTTCAAACGGCGCTGTTTGTGGAAAACCGCCCATATTATCGCGGTTTAGCCCTTCTGGCATTGGGCCGACTTTACGATTTGAAGGATAATCGGGCCCAGGCGATATCGTATTACAATCAGGCGATCCTGGAAAAGCCGGGCGAATATATAATCAGCCTGGCCAAGAAAGGTATCGACGGCCCTTATAAAATAAGATGACATTCCTTAATTCGATATATCTGGCGGCGCTGGCCGCTATCGTAATACCGCTGTTGATTCATTTTCTATCGCGGCGAAGAATAAAAATCGTCGATTTCTCCTCGTTGAAATTTCTTTTTCAGATGCAGAAAACGCGACTTCGCTGGCTGCGTATTCGGGAAATCCTGCTTCTTTTACTACGGATACTCATATTAGCGTTTCTGGCGTTAGCGTTTGCCCGTCCGGCATTGACCGGCAAGCATGGCTCCTCGCACGCGCCAACATCGGCGGTACTATTGATTGATAACTCCCCATCGACAGAAAGACTTTCATCGAGCGGAATTGTCTACGATGACATTAAAAAAGGGGCGCTCCAAATAATGAGCCTTCTGGGGCCAAGCGATGATCTAACCATTATCACATTATCTGGTAAGCCGATTACTTATGGGCCGTTTTCGGATTTAGCAAGAGCCAAAGATGCGCTATACGCGACCTCGCCAGGACCGGCAACACCAGCGTTTCGGGAAGGAATCGGGCAGGCTCAATCAATCCTAAGGGCCAGCAAAAATTTAAATCGGGATATTTATATATTGGGAGACATGCAGGTATCAGCCGATTGGCAAAATATCACGGCGGCATCGATTGATTCATCGCTTAGTTACTATGTAATAGGCTATACCGAGAACGATTATGATAACGTCGGTATATCGAGCATCAGATTTCCGCCCCAGTTGTTAGCGCCTGGAGAAGATTTCTCAATTATGGCGAATCTTAAAAACTATTCGGATAAAATGATCAATGGACGGGTTGCGGAACTGTATTTGGACAATGTAAAAAAGGCTCAAACTGCCATTGACATCAAGGCAAAGGCGAGCGCTGCCGTTGATTTTGCGGTGGCTGGAACGAGCCCGGGATTTCATCGCGGTTATATTGAAATCGAGGATGACGACTATTCGCCAGATAATAAATTCTATTTCGATTTCGATATTCCTTCGTCGATTTCTGTTTTGGCAATCGGGCAGTCGCCGCAGGACATCAAGGCTTTGGAAAATTGTCTGGGGGGCAATAAAGTCGGTTACATAAATTACACGGGAATAACAATCGGCGAATTCAGCCGGCAAAATTTGCGCGCCTATAACGTTATAATTTTAAGTGGATTGACATCATTACCGATACCATATTTAAACTCGCTTCAGGATTTTATAAACGGCGGCGGTGGCTTGTTTATCGTGTTGGGCAGAGATGGCCAGCCGGATATATATCGCGATTTCCTTTATGGCCATGCCGGGATCGTTCTGGGCAAAAGGGTTACATCCGGAGAAAATACAGCCAGTAAAAATTATTTTGATTTCAAGGATTTTGATTTAACCCACCCGATTTTTAAAGTATACGCCCGCGATAGTCAGGAGAGATTGGAAATCCCCGATTTAAAAATCACGTCGTTCGTGGAAACAGACGGCGGCGTTGTGATTGGGTCGCTTGCGGATAAGCGGGCGATAATCACGCAATCGAGCAAAAGCAAGATAGTTTTGTTTGGTTCGGGATTCGATTCGGGCAGTTCCGATATCGCGCTTCACTCGTTTTTCGTGCCCTTCGTTGTTCGGACAGTCGAGTATCTGGCGGCTAAATCGAGCCCGGGGCAGGAATTTTATTTCGCGGGAAAACCCGCCAGCATCAATCTGATAAATCAGACTCCCGCGATCTCGGCGCGATTAGTGGGACCGTCATGCGACATAGCCCTTCCGATTGCCCGTGGCGCTTATGGGCCATTTGTGAATATCGTAGAAATCGGTTATCCCGGATTTTACACCCTGATAGGCGAATCGGATACGCTGGGATATCTGGCGGTGAATCCCGACAGCAGCGAATCATCCGAACTGAAAGTAACCGATTCCCGCCTCGAAGAAATTTTCGGCAACAGCTACTTATACTTAGATGGCAGAAGCGACATCAAAACGGAAATCGTGCAGGCCAAATTCGGGGTGGAGCTCTGGAAATACTGTTTAGCGCTGGCGTTAATTTGCCTGATAATCGAATCGCTGTTGGTACGCGAACCTAAAATCAAAGCCTGATAATTATCGTTTTTCTCTTTAAAACCCATGAATATCGAAATCAGAGCTGCCGCAAATCAGGATGATATCGAATCGGTCCGATTGCTTTTCAAAGAATACGAAAAGGCGATTGGAGTCGATTTATGTTTTCAGGGGTTTGCCGATGAACTGGCGGGGTTGCCGGGAAGGTACTCATCGCCTGAAGGCGTGCTTCTATTAGCTTTTGTAGATTCGCAATTGGCTGGATGTGTTGCTTTGCGCTGGTTTGATCATAAAACCTGTTTTATTAAACGGTTGTTTGTTTGCCGGGGTTTTGGGGTTTTGGCCGGGGGCGGAAATTTGCTCTGGCCGTAATTGATGAGGCGACTACAATCGGCTATACCAAAATGCGGCTGGATACGTTGCCTTCGATGACTGAAGCAATCGCGTTGTATAAAACGCTGGGGTTTATCGAAATTGAGCCATATCGGTACAACCCGGTAAAAGGGGCGATTTATATGGAGAAGGAATTAGGCTGACCGATTTCCCGACTATTCCACCCAATCGGCGATAAAAATATTGGTTTCTCCGGGTTTGCCGCCAAATCGGTTCGAGGCGAACACCAAGCGCTTGCCATCGCGGGTAAACATCGGAAAACCATCAAATGTATCGCCGAAAGTAATCTGTTCCAATCCGCTGCCATCGAGGTTGACCATATACAAATCGAAATTGCGGGGATTGGTTAAATCCAGATTCGAACAGAAAATTATCCGTTTGCTATCGGGGAAAAAGTACGGCGCGAAACTGGCTTTGCCAAGTTTGGTAACTTGGGCCATGTTCTTTCCATCTGAATCCATCACATAAATTTCCAAGGCGGTCGGGCGCACCAGATGGTTGGTTACCAGATCGTTGTAATCGGCCATTTCTTTTTCCGATTTGGGGCGGCTGGCCCGGAACACGATTTTAGAGCCATCGGCGGAGAAGAACGGGCCGCCATCATAACCTTTTTGCGATGTCAACCGGGTCTGGTTGCTGCCATCGAGGTTCATGGTGTAGATTTCGGGGTCGCCATCGCGGGTGGAGGTGAACACTATCTTATCGCCGACCGGCGAAACGGTGGCTTCGGCATCGTAGCCATCGCTGTTCGTAAGCCGCTTGATGTTAGAGCCATCGGCGCTGGCGGCGAAAATGTCAAAAGTAGTGTAGAGTTCCCAGACATACCCTTTCGATATATCGGGCGGTGGCGGGCAGGCGCTATCGGCCATATAGGTGGAAGCGTATACTATGGCCGAATCTCCAGGAAGAAAGTAGGAACAGGTAGTTCGACCCTTCCCATTGGAAACCATCCGTTTTTTCGAGCCGTCTATATTCATTATAAAAATCTGATCGCAACCAAGCGTTTCAGCATCAGATTGATAGATGAGCTTATCCTGGCCAAACGATAAGTAGGCCTCGGCGTTTTGGCCGCCACGGGTGAGCATCTTTATATTACGAAGGTGTTTTTCGCCAGCCAGGCGGTAAGGATCGTTGGGGTATGGTCCTTTGACATGCTTTTCTTGAGCCGGCAAAATGGCGGTTAAGCCGGCAGTTATGGTTAGAACCATAAACATATTTAATCTGAACATCGCTCCTCCAATTTACAGATGGGATTCCAGATGAAATTCTCTCAATAATTACTAATGCGATATTATAATAGTTCCGCTTTAATGGCGCGGATTGTTAGTATGATTGATAGATTAGCGTTGATGCGAAAGTTCGAATCCGATTCTAATTCCCTGAAGTGTCAGGATTGGGTCGTGTTCCTGGATATATTTAGAATGCGGGGCAAATTTTTCGGCGAGGCCGCCGGTGGCGATTATTTTGACATCCTTTTGGCCGAGTTCCGCCAGCATTTTTTCTATCAAAAAATCTATTTGCCCGATTGCGCCATAGAAAATCCCCGCTTTCATGGCATCGGTAGAGTTTGTTGCGATTGCTTTATCCGGCCTTTCGACATCTACTGGGAAAAGTTGCGCGCCGCGATGGAATAGCTGTTCGGCGGCGATAGCAATTCCCGGGGCAATTGCCCCTCCCAGATAATCGCCGGATGAACTGATAGCTTCGAGTTTGGTGGCAGTCCCTAAATCAACAGCGATTGCCGGAGTACCGTACAGAGTTTTAACCGCCAGCGCATTAGCAAGTCTATCCGAACCAAGCTGTGAGGGGTCATCATATTTGAT
The DNA here is from genome assembly GCA_964614835.1 of uncultured Ignavibacteria bacterium. Lineage (GTDB taxonomy): Bacteria > Zixibacteria > MSB-5A5 > UBA10806 > 4484-95 > JAAYTW01. Next base: position 6,254 of record CAZTNJ010000111.1, read on the forward strand.
TTTCATCCCAAGCGGAGCAGTGTAATCGAAAATCCATGGTTTCTCGCCAAAGATCGATTCTGCCATTTTGACAACATCAACTGTCATATCTGGAACAACCGAACAAAGCGCCTGATTTTCAATATCGGTCGATGAGATATTATTTTCTTTGAGAAATGCCGCTAACTTGGCTCTAGTGCTTGTATTATCAGCAAATTCAGAGGTTAATAATTTTAACTGCCTGAGGAATTTATCGGTCTCAAACACTCCGATATCGATGGTCGTATTGCCTATGTCGTAAACCAGAAGCATGTTATTCTCGGAATATTTTTCCATTGGTTACAGAGAACCGTTCGACTTTTAATCCCATATCACTGAACATCCCGGCGGTAGCCATGAATACCTGCCTTTTACCGGCCAGTATTTCCATCAAGGCCTTGCTTTTAGCCAAATCAAGTTCGGCAAAAGCCTCATCGAGAATTAATATAACATCGCCGGAATCGGTTTGCGATAGAAATTCGGCGGCGCCGAGCTTGAGCGCTATCATGGCGCACCGTTTTTGACCTCGAGAACCATAATGGCGGATTGGCTGATCGTTAAGGTTTATTTCCAGCCTATCACGATGCGGTCCGACAAATGTCATGCCAGCTCGCAATTCGCGGGGACGATAAGTTAACAGAAGTGTGGAGATGGCCGATTTGATATCGGTTTCGTTCGGGGCGATTTTTGGCACATAGGCTATTCTCAGAATCGAATTGTTGTCGAACCGTTTGTAAAATGACTGGGTCGATTCGGCAATTGAATCGACAAATATCTTTCGGGCACCGATAATTTTAGCGCCATCCTCAATAAGCAGTTCATCCCAGGCATCGAGCTGGCGTTTGTCGGAGTTTTCGCGGGAAATTTCCTTGAGAAGGCGATTGCGCTGGGTCAGGGTTTTCTGATAGGAAATCAACGAATCGATATATCCTTTATTGGCTTGGGAAATGTAGAGATCGAAAAAGCGGCGGTGGCAGGTCGATGGGCCGGCTGTCAGCTCGATATCTTCGGGGAAAATGAATACTGACGGCAATGTGCCGACCAATTCGCCGGCGCGAATGGCCTTAATACCTTCCGAAAGAATTTTCTTGCGGCCGGTATAATCATATCTGATTGTTATTTGGACTTTTTTTTTACGGTTTGAATATCGGCGCTGATTTCAGCGAGTTCACGGTCAAAAGCAACCATTTAATAAAATTTGCCCCCCCGCAACTATTTGCCCACAAAAAACACCCCAACCGAAAAAAGCTGTTTGTTTT
>CAZTNJ010000111.1:7540-9071 GCA_964614835.1 uncultured Ignavibacteria bacterium
CCATTAGGACCGACAAAAAGGTTTATCCCGCTGGCAAATTGCAGTTCGTGGCGAGCGAGGTTGCGAAATCCATCTATTTGAAGATTGGTTAGCATATAGAAAACGTAAGTTGATTTGCCCGCTGGTTTAATTGCGCAGGAATGTTTATACGCATCCCTGCGCAATTGGGAATTTTTTTATTGATCGAGCAACCTCAAAGGCATAACCAGGAAGAAGCTGCTTTCGTTCTCGACAGTTTTTGTTGGCTTAATTACTGCGGCTGATGTAGGCGTATCGAGTTCAAAACGGGCTTCCTCGCTATCTATCTGCTTTAACACATCCAGGATATACATGGCGTTATAACCTATATCCATCGGGTCGGCGCTGTAAGAGACTTTCATGGACTCTTTGGCTTCGCCGCCAAAATCGAAATTGGTCGCGCTCAGTTCAAGCAAATTCTCTTTAATTGCGAATTTTACCTGGTGAGTAAGAGAATTTGACAGAATCGCTACGCGTCTCACTGCGGCTTGAAGTAAATCTTTTTCGACTACCAGCATCTTATCGTTATCTTGCGGCACGACCTGTTCGTAATTAGGATAAGGCCCTTCCAGAAGCCGTGATGTTATTATTGCGTCATCGAGGACGAAAACGATAGAGTTGTCGTTTAAGATAACACCCATCTGTTCCGTTTCCTCGCCTACCAATTTGATCAGGTTATCCAATACCTTAGGAGGGATGATTATATCTTTTTTATGTGGGCTGAATTTGATATCCGACCGAGTCATTTTGGCCAAGCGGTGACCATCGGTAGCAACGAGATTCAATCCGCTATCGGCTGATTGCCAGAGCACACCATTAAGAGCCGGGCGGGTTTCATCCTTAGAGACCGCGAATAAAACTTTACGCGCAATCCTGCAGAACCCGACGGCATCGATTTTGACCTGTCGACCAAGGTGAATATCTGGGAGCTTCGGGAAATCATCGGCGGCAAAACCGGAAAGGCGATAAATACCGGAGCCGCATTTTATTTCCATCCTGTTCTCGGTTGAGGAGATATCTAACTCATAGTCAGGGAGTTCACGAACGATATCGGAGAAAACGCGAGCCGGTACAGCGATACTTCCCTTCTTTAAAACTTCAACATCAAACATCGAAGTCATTGATACATCGAGATCGGTTACTTTCAGCTGTAGCTTGTCGCTTTCAAGATCAAAGAGAATATTCGATAAAATCGGCAACGTTGATTTAGGCGGCACAATGCTCTGAAGACGAGAAACCGCCAGATTGAGTTTGGCCTTATTGGTTTTGAATCGCATTTTTCCTCCACGACTATATGGCGCCGATATCGAGGACGCCCAATGTATTCTATTAGAATCCCGTATCTGGAGATTCCACGCATATATTATCTATTAATTTTAATCCGCTGTCAAATCAAATATTATGCCGAAATAAAACATTTTCATATGATAAGTAGTTTTGAAAGAAGGGCAATAGGCCTGGTTAAATATTTCTTATTATATCTTATCTATATATAAAAAATTAATACTAATAA
>CAZTNJ010000112.1:0-1807 GCA_964614835.1 uncultured Ignavibacteria bacterium
TAGAAGGCAAAGGAATCCCGCCGATTAACGTAATCTGGAATGGCACGCTTAACGACGGTATGATGGTGCCATCGGGAAAATACTATTTCGTATTAACCGGCGAGGATAAATTCGGGCAACGATATCTATCCGAGTGGTGTAAATTTACGATAAATTGACGGCTGGAAAGACTCGATAGAGGAGGGGAAAAGCGGCGACCGCCTTCACGGGTGGACGCCGTTATTCGTTATTAGTCGAAATCTATAAGGTTATTTGCTTTTGGGCGGAGGTAATTTTCTCGCCCTTATTTCCGATTTGAATTCGGCCTTTTTGTGGCTGCCATCGCAAAAAGGCTTGTCGTTGGAATGACCGCAACGGCACAACCAAATATCTTTGCGGCCGGATAGGTCGAACTGGTTGCCATCGGGGTCGCAAAGCGTAAATTCGCCTTCCACATGAATCGAACCATTATTTGTTGGGGTGATTTTTGCTGGGGACATAGAGGTTCTCCTATTTAAATACTGTCAAGAAGGTGTTTCTGATAGCATTTTAAAATTCAATTATATTACTTCTTTCCCCTCACACAAGTTTATTAAATTGGCTAGCGCCAACACTTGGGGTCTCCTGCCGCTTCCTTCCCTAATAACCTTTAAGATGCCCGCCTCCCGCAATAATTTTAGAATATGCATAATGGCTTGCTTGCTGGGCATAGATTTTTTATTCATCAAGGTAGGAGCAGTAAATATAGGCGTTCTAAAAAAACTATCTAATAATGGGATTCCGTATCGAGAATGCGTCAAACCGAGAACTTTTTCTTTGTACTCTTGATATAAACTTAGAATGCCGCGAGCTTTTTTGGTGTTATCAATAGCCTGTTCAATTAATGCATTTAGAAAAAAAATTATCCATTGATTCCACGATTCGGGTCCATTTAATATCCGTAAGTGGTAATAATATGTTTCCTTATTTGCATCTAGATAGGCCGACAGATAAAACATTGGGCGTGACAATAGCCCTTTTTCAAAAAGATACAGGGGGAAAATTATACGACCCAATCTGCCATTACCGTCAATAAATGGGTGGATTATCTCAAATTGGGCATGTAGAATCGCCAAGTGAACTAATGGATCTTTTTCTTCGGTATGATAATATTTTTCCCAATTATCCAAATGGTCTTTTATATACATTGGCTCCGGCGGGATATATTCGGCCGACTCTATTGGCGTTCCCGGAGGGCCAATCCAGTTTTGTATCTTCCTAAAATATCCGCGTCCCTTATCCCTTCCGCGTACGCTATCCAATAATATACTATGCATGTCTAACATCATGTTTAGATTAAAAGGGCGTTTTTTTATCGCCTGCTCTGCAAATAACAATGCCCGTCTATAGTTAATAATTTCTTGAATATCCTGCCGCCTCGATTCATTTCCTGCCTCTTCGCCAGCTTCAAATCTTAAAACCTCATCTAAGGTCGATCTCGTACCCTCTATTCTTGACGACAAGACCGCTTCCTGGGTTGTTAACGGAGACAGAAGTACTTCAGGATTGGGGACTCCATATAATATTCCCTCATATTGAGCCATGGCTCGATTAGCCTTACTGATTAGCGGAATAAACTGAACCCAATCTAGTTTTTCTAGTGGAAGTTTATGTGGGATAGAAGGTTTCATGTTTTTCCTTTGCATCAAGCAATATATACACAAATATCGTTGCGTCAAGAAAAACCGCGTTTTGCTTTACACAAATCAGTTTGCGTCTTATAACCCTTACGCAAAATCATCTGCTATTAAGTCATTTTGTAGATGTAATATGCCATAAACCACGATCA
>CAZTNJ010000112.1:1817-9048 GCA_964614835.1 uncultured Ignavibacteria bacterium
TTTTATATAAAATTCGTTTTCCATTGAACCCGGGTAATGAAAATTCATATGGTAACCGCAGACTCATTTCTTTCCTAACATCTAATCTCAAAAGGAACAAATATACTATAAAAGAATTCATAATCTTAAATAGCTCAGCCCATGTTTCCAAGCGAAGACAATAAATATCCCCTGACTTGTTATTATCATAATTATCAAAATAAACACGTCCATTAATAAAATAAATTTGACCATGCACGAAGGCGTTTCGAATCTGGTTTTTATATATTACTGATAATAATCGAGATATCTGGGGGCAGGTTAGTTTGGATTTCTTTATCATATTAATAAAAAGATTTGCGGTCTTTGGTTTGTTTTTTAGTATTTCGGTTGAATATTCTACACCGTTAGAAATGTTTATTAAAGATAATAACAAACGCTTTACCGCCAGAAATTCCCAAAATTGGCTATAGGCCAGCATTTGTAAACGAACGATAAAATTCTCGTCGTGAGACTTTATAATATCAGGTTTTAAACTTGATACCACATTAAAATATTCGGCGAATTGTTGATTAATAATACTAGATATACCGTCATTATGAAATAGATCCATTTTCTCGGTTTCAATTTGCTCAATATCAAGCATCGCCAAATAGAATCCCGGCTCCGAATTGAGTCGAGCATTATTAAACAACTCATCTACTGAATCAATAACATCGGGTACACCTTTCAGCATTGCCAAGTATTCATCATCGTTTAGTGGCATCGTTTTGACTTGCTTATTCCATTAATAATAAACACTAATTCATTATCTATCGCTTAATATATTATATAATAAAGTATATACATATTCAAGCCAAATCCTCATAAACCCTACTTGATATTGTTGGTATTTCTTTATAAATTTACCCGATGAGAACGCGTTATCGGCCTTTCGCAGCAGGGAGTAGCTATGGATCTTAAAATAATCGGCGGGAAAATTGTCACCTCTAAACAAATATACAAAGCCGATATCGGAATAACTCGAGGAATGATTTCACATATTCAGACTCGACTGGAGCAACCGGCCAAAGAAACCATAGACGCTTCCGGCATGCTGATTTTCCCCGGCATAATCGACGCTCATGTGCACTTGAGTTTACCAGCCGGAGGAACGATAACCAACGAAGATTTCGAGTCGGGCACCAAAGCGGCCGCCTGCGGCGGCGTAACCACCATAATCGATTTCGCGGCGCAGGAAAAAGGAAAAACGCTGACCGCCGCTATCAAGGCTCGCCGCGCCCAAGCTGACGGCAAGGCGGTAATCGATTATGCGTTCCATGTGGTGCCAACCGATTGGAATAAATGTACCGCCAACGAAATGGCTAAACTGACCGAGAACGGGTTCTCATCATTTAAGATGTATATGATCTACGCAAAAGCCGGCTTGCAAAGTGATGACGCGGCCATCTTTGCGGCGCTGGAACAAACCGCCCGATACGGCGGGATAGTTACCGTACACGCCGAATCATCGGCGGTGCTCGACATGCTGGTGGAACGCTATCATAACAAGGCGGACATGAAAAGATACGGCGCCTATTGCCACGCATTGTCGCGGCCGAATTTTATCGAAGCCGAAGCTATTTCACGAGCGGTTACATGGGCCGAGGCCACCGGGGGGCGTCTTTATATCGTACATATGTCAACAGCGGAGGGAGTCGAGATCGTAAAGCAGGCGAAAGCCCGCGGCGTTAATGTTTACGCCGAAACCTGTCCGCATTATTTGTTATTTGACGATTCGATATTTAAAAAACCAAATGGCTATCTGTATGCTACGGCTCCTCAAGTTAAAAAGCCAGCCGACCAGAAAGCGCTCTGGAAAGCTCTAGCTGAAGGGGTAATTTCCACGGTGGCAACCGATAACTGCGTCTTCACGCGCAAGCAGAAAAATCGCTGGCGCGGCGATTTCACTAAAATCCCCTGCGGTCTTCCCGGCCTGGAGACATTGTTACCGCTTCTTTACAGTTATGGCGTTGCCCGTAAACGGATTTCGGTTTATAAGATGGTCGAATTGCTGACAGAAAATCCTGCCAAGCTATTCGGGCTATTCCCGAAAAAAGGTGCAATTTCGTTGGGGAGCGATGCCGATCTGGTGATTTTCGATCCCAAGAAAAACGTGACAATATCGCATAAATCGCTTCAAACTGATTGCGATTGGTCGCCCTATGAGAGGATGAAAGTTACGGGCTATCCAGTCATGACTTTATGCCGAGGGAAAATCGTGGCTAAGCGGGGCAGGTTTGTTGGACAAGCCGGATACGGCAAGCTGCTTAAAAGAGGCAGGCCAAGAGAAATATAAATGGACTAATCTCGACAAAACCCAATTAAATTTCTTGCACCAAATAGCTATGAAAGTGTATCTTAAAAATTACCAAAAATGAAGTATTGGTCAGGATAAATCGAGCATCTCGATTTATCATTGGTAGATAAAGAAAGGAAATAGGACAGGCCATGGCAGTTAATCTTATCGGGCGCGATTATATCACAACCCAGGAATGGAGCAAGGCGGAGCTCGAAGCCGCTTTGAAGCTCGCCGGAGAACTCAAGCGTAAGAAAAATAAAAATATCCCTCACCGTTTACTGGTAGATAAAACCGTCTTTTTGTTTTTCTTCGATAAATCGACCCGTACCCGCAATTCGTTCGAGGCGGGGATCACACAACTGGGCGGCCATGGCCACTTTATCGATGCCTCGACATCCCAGATAGCCCATGGCGAAAGCCCAAAAGATATGGGAATTATCCTGTCATCTTACGGCCATGGAATCGCGATCCGCCACGATTTGGTGCCAGGCGAGGGAAACAGCTACATGAGGGAAGTCGCCAAATACGCGGCGGTGCCCGTATTCAATATGCAGTGCGATGTTGACCATCCGTTTCAGACGATGGCCGACCTGATGACTATCCGTGAACATTTCGGCGATAACCTCAAAGGGAAGAAAATCGCGGTAAGTTGGGCTTACGCGCCAAGCTATGCCAAGCCGATGTCGGTGCCGCAGGGATTGATTACGCTGATGACTCGTTACGGCATGCAAGTCACGCTGGCTCATCCTCCCGAATTCAAGCTAATGCCTGACCAGGTGGAATTAGCCAAGAAAAACGCCGCTGAAAACGGCGGCAAGTTCGAGATTGTCGATTCGATGGAAGCCGCTTTCGAAAACGCCGATGTGGTTTATCCCAAAAGTTGGGGAATCATGGAATTGTTCGGCAAACCGGAAGAGGCCCTAAAAATCGCCGCCAATTATAAGAAATGGATTTGCGATGAAAAGATGATGGCTCTCGCCAAGAAAAAAGCGATTTACATGCATTGTTTACCGGCCGATAGGGGTAACGAGGTTACCGACGCAGTTATCGACGGACCGCAATCGATGGTCTATCCCGAAGCGGAAAACAGGCTTCACACCTGTAAGGCAGTAATGGCCTTAACTATGGCCAACCCAAAGAAAGCCAAGAGCAAATCAAAAAAATGAGAAAAACTCCCTGTGATCAAATAGCCGGAGTTATTTTAGCGGCCGGCGAAGGCAAACGTATCGGCCAGACCAAAGCATTAATTGAAACAGACGGGAAAACCTTTCTGGAAGCAATTGTCGGAAACCTTAAGGCCGCTGGTTGTAAACCTATTCTGGTGGTGGGCGGCGCCGATTACGAGGCGGTAAAGAAAGAGGCCGTCCGGTTAAAAATCGGATTTGTTCACAACGCCAATTGGGAATCGGGGCAGTTCTCTTCTTTGAAAGCGGGATTTTCTAATTTAGAAATGGATTTCTGCGGCGCGGTAATCGCGCTGGTGGATCATCCGTTTGTGGCGCAGCAGACCTATAACGATTTAATCGAAGCATTCAACCAATTCAATCAAAGAATCGTGATGCCAATTCACAACCATCACCGCGGCCATCCGATAGTTGTTCCGCGAGCCATAATCCGCGAAGTAATCGAGGCAGCCGATGATTTGACATTGAAAGACATAATTGGCAATCATGAGAACATGACCGTGATGCATCGTTGCGACGATCCGGGAGTGCTTCAGGATATTGATACTATGGATGACCTGACGAAGGCGCTTAAAAAATGAGCGTTGTTGGTAAGCGGGTTGTACGAGCGGAGGGGGCCGATAGAGTAAAAGGGGCGGGATTATTTGCCGATGACTATAAGTATTTTGGGATGCTTCATGCCGCCATAGTACGTTCACCATTGGCAAGAGGCGAAATCCAAAAGTTAGACCCGAAAAGCATAGCCAAAATTCCGGGGATAGCGGGAATCCTGACCTATAGAGATATTCCCGGGCGAAATTGCATCCCTATCGTAATCGATGACCAGCCTTTTCTGGCGGAAAAATATGTTAATTATATAGGCGAACCGATTGCGGTCGTAGTTGCCGAGGATCGCGCGACGGCGCGCGCGGCAGCGGCTAAAATCAAGATGACTATCAAAGAATTACCGCCGATACTGGATATGCTGGAGACGCGCAATCATCCGGATATCCACCTTTTCGGAAAAGACAACATTTACAAACATATTCATCTGCAAAAAGGGAATGTCAACAAAGCTTTTGCCGATTGCGACGTAATAATCGAAAACGAATATCGTACGCCATATCAGGAACATGCCTATATTGAACCGCAGGCGATGATTGCAATTCCTTTCCCCGACGGGAGTATTGAAATCCGCGGTTCGATGCAATGCCCGTTCTATGTCCGCAAAGCAATAACGACGATATTGGGACTTCCAGAAAATAAAGTACGGGTAATTCAATGCGCCACCGGCGGCGGATTCGGCGGTAAAGAGGATGTGCCATCGCTGCTGGCATGTCAGGTCGCCTTACCGGCCTGGATATTGCAGCGTCCGGTGAAATTAGTATATGACCGCGCGGAAGATATGATGGTAACATCTAAACGCCACCCGGCATATGTCCGCTATAAATCGGGCGCGACCAGAGATGGCATTTTAAGAGCAGTAGAAGCCGAATACGTGATTGACGGGGGAGCCTATTCCACTCTTTCGGCGGTGGTGTTATTCCGGGGAAGCGTTCATGCCGTTGGCCCTTATAAATGCGAAAATGTAAATGTTCACAGCTACGCTGTAGCCACAAACAAGGTTCCTACCGGGGCATTTCGGGGATTTGGCTCGCCGCAGATATTATTCGCGGTGGAATCACAGATGGATCAACTGGCCGAAAAAATCGGCATAGACCCGGTTGCGTTCCGCCGAAAAAACATCCTTAGAGTCGGCGATACAACCATTACCGGACAGAAATTGGAATATAGCGTCGGCTTAGAAGAAACGCTTGATAAGGTGTTAGAGAAATCCGGCTGGACACCGGGAAAACCCAAGGAGGATGGTGTCGGCTACGGATTATCGACAATCTATTATGGCGTCGGGCTTGGCGCGGGCGGTAAATCAATGGCCCGAACCGGCGCGCGAGTGATACTTCATGCCGATGGTTCGGTGCTGTTTTCTGTCGGTACGACCGAAATTGGCCAGGGGATGACCACGGTGCTTTCGCAAATCGTGGCCGATGAGTTAGGCGCGCCGCTGGAATGGATTAGTATGATGCCCACCGATACCAGCCGTGTTCCCGATTCCGGGCCGACGGTGGCTTCTCGGTCAACCACGATGTCGGGCAACGCCCTTAAAGACGCCTGTATAAAAATCAAAAGTGTATTGCTGGAAGAAGCGGCATCGATGCTGGGATGCTCAACCGGCGAAATTGTTTTCGATGAAGGAATCGTAACCGCAGGCGACAAGACAATCAAACTTCTGGAAGTTGTCAAATCATGCTTTGCTAAGCGATTGCCGCTATCAGCGGAAGGCTGGTATATCACGCCCTCAACAAGCTGGGATGATAGCACCGGCCAGGGAGATGCCTACGTGGTTTATGCTTGGGCAAGTAATCTTGCAAAGGTAAAGGTTGATAAAGAAACCGGCGAAGTAAATCTACTGAAAGTATGGGCGGCGCATGATATCGGAAAAGCGATTAATCCGGCATTGGCAGAGGGGCAAATTGAAGGCGGAACGCTTCAGGGGATAGGTTACGCCCTCATGGAAGATATGACCGCAACTGCCAATGGCGCGATTCGCAATCCCGAATTTTCCACTTACATAATTCCGACAGCTTCCGATCAGCCGGAGATAATACCGATAATCGTTGAACATCCGTTCCCAGGCGGGCCATTCGGCGCAAAAGGATTCGGCGAGCAGCCGCTGATGGGGGTCGCTCCCGCAATTGCCAACGCCGTATATGATGCGGTTAGGGTGCGAATCAAAGATTTACCGATTACTCCCGAAAAGGTGTGGCAGGAATTGAGAAAATGAACATAAAGTTTAAACTCAATGGGAAAAATGTAGCTATCGAAGCGCCCGGCGGCGAAAGATTGATTGACCTGCTTCGCGAAAGACTGAATTTGGTCGGTACCAAGGAGGGTTGCGGCAAAGGGGAGTGCGGCGCCTGCACGGTGCTGCTGGATAATAAACCAGTATGCTCATGCCTGATTTTAGTATCACAGGTAATTGGCCGTAATGTGATAACTATTGAAGGCGTCGAAAACGATGCCGGGCTAAAAGTGGTTCAAGACGCGTTTGCCCAGACCGGTTCGGTGCAATGCGGTTTCTGTACGCCGGGGATGGTGCTTTCGGCGGTAGCCTTGCTGAACGTTAATCCGAGGCCATCGCGGGATGAGATAAAGCGGGCGCTATCGGGGAATCTCTGCCGCTGTACGGGGTATGAGAAGATATTCGATGCAGTTGAATTGGCGGCGGCTTATAAGCAGAAGAAAGCGGTGGCCAAATGAACGCGGTCGAAACACTTAATCCGGTCAATCTAGCACAAGCCTTAAAAGCGAAGGCAGGTAAAGATGTGGTCGCTTTGGCCGGCGGCACGGACCTGTTGGTGCGTCTCCACGATAGGATAGCCCAACCCTGGCCAACATTACTGGTGTTGGAAAACATAAAGCAGCTTCATAAGATAACCGCAACGAAAACCGGTATCACGATTGGGCCGCTCACAACATTCAGCGATATCGAAAATTCGGCACTGTTGCGCAAACACGCGTCGCCATTAGTAGCTGCGGCGGCTTTGGCCGGATCTGTGCAAATCAGGAATCGGGCAACGATTGGCGGAAATATCGCCAACGGTTCACCGGCCGGCGATACTATCCCGCCTTTGTATGCGCTGGGCGCGGCAATCGAAATCAGTTCCGTAAAAACCAAACGGGTTGTGCC
>CAZTNJ010000113.1:0-8938 GCA_964614835.1 uncultured Ignavibacteria bacterium
CATAATATTAGCCGTAGAATTAATCGCTGTGGCCAACTCGAGTTGACTTCTACCGGTAAAATCGTTTTCCTGCGTCCCCATAATTTTGTGGCGGGCGCGAAGTAGCTCGGTAATCTGGTCGGTGGCCAGATCGATTTTATCGCGACTGACCGCCGAAGCCATGATATAATGTATATATGTTATTCCCTGTAATTTTCGCTGTACTGTTGTATAGGGCATGATAATAATATCGTCCTGATCGCGCCCCATCGCGTTTTGTCCCTTTGGGCTTAATACACCGATTACTCTAAACGGCAATTTTTTAATCCTGATTATCTGCCCAACCGGATCATCGTTAGGAAAAAGATTGTCAACAATCGTTTTGCCGAGAATACAGACCTTGGTTGCCCCCTGAACATCCTGTTCGGTGAAAAACGACCCGGACGACAACGGCCAGGAGCGGATTATAGGGAAATCGGTGGAATATCCTTCGATTTGCGTATTCCAGTTAAGGCCTCCCGCGATAACCTGGCCATTGGAGCGCACGACAGGCGAGACCGCCTTGATCGCCGAACAGCTTACCTTGATTGCCTTGGCGTCATCATCCTTGAGAGTAGTCATCGAACCGGCCCCCATTCGGATACCGCCAGATTGTTGACTTCCCGGGAAGATATTCAGGAGGTTATCCCCCATCGCGGATATTTGGGCGGTAACCATATTGGTGGCCCCGGCCCCAATCCCCACCATGGCAATAACCGCCCCGACACCGATAATAATCCCGAGCATTGTCAGGCTGGAACGCATTTTATTTTTGGTCAGGGCTTTATATGCTATTTTAAATATTTGCCAGTATCTCATAAATATACCCCGTTTCATTTATCAAATAAATTTATGCTCTTTAAAATATTTATATTTCATGTACATCCTGGGGCAAATTGGCCAGTTCCTCTTTGGCGCGACGGGGCGCGGCAACAATTTCATCGCGGACAATTTTGCCATCGCGGAAAACGATGTTTCGTTTGGCATAAGAGGCGATGTCGGGTTCGTGAGTTATCAGGGCGATGGTGATTCCGTTATTGTTAAGCATCTGAAGGATATCCATGACTTCGATAGAGGTTTTAGTATCGAGATTACCGGTAGGTTCGTCAGCAAGGATAATCGCCGGTTCATTAATCAATGCCCGGGCGATAGCGACACGTTGTTGCTGGCCGCCTGATAATTGATTAGGAGCAGAATTCGCCCTATCTTTTAGACCAACCATCTCAAGCGCTTTCATGGCCTTTTGATATTTTTCCTTTGTGGTATTGCCATTGTATAGCAGAGGCAATTCGACATTTTCTATCGCCGAAGTTCTCGACAACAGGTTAAAAGATTGAAAAACGAACCCGAGTTTTTTATTACGAATCTCGGCCAGTTGGTCGCGATTTAACGATGATACATCCAGCGAGTCAAGGATATATCTGCCGCTTGAAGGGCGATCTAAGCAACCCAGGATATTCATTAGAGTAGATTTTCCAGAGCCGGAGGGGCCCATAATGGCCACGAATTCTCCCTCCTTGATAGTCAGGTCGATTCCTCTAAGCGCATGAATTTCATAATCGCCCAGGGTGTATGTTTTGACAAGCTTATCAAGGATTATCAGGTCGCGCATGGTTATCTCCTTACACCGCCACCGGGTCCGAACCTGGGAGCGAACGGATTAACTTCCTGATTATTGCTTGAAGCGGCCACGCCCTCCTGCGCAATGATAATCGTATCGCCCATAGACAACTTATCGCAAATGATTTCGGTGAAAGAACCATCGGCTAAACCAGTTTCCAGGAAAACCGGACGGGGATTTCGTTTCTCATCGAATACCCAGACGCGTGATTTTTTCTGCATGGTAGAATCGGGCCGGTCAAGCCCGCCGGTTTTTTGTTTAAGGGAATCCGAAACAGCCGCCACGGCGCCAGATGTTCGAGAGGGCGGAGTTTTTCCGACAAACGATGGCCTGAATCTCAATGCCGCATTGGGGACTTTGAGGACATCATCGCGACGATCAATCTGGATTGTCACATTGGCAGTCATGCCGGGTTTGAGCAACAGATCGGGATTGGAAACGGATATAATTACGTTATACGAAACCACATTGCTGACAATCTGCGGCGATAGTCTAACCTGCTTAACTTTGCCTTTGAACGTTTTTTCCGGATAGGCATCGACCGTAAATGAAACATCCTGGCCATCCTTAATTTTACCGATATCGGCCTCATCGATAACCGCGTTTACCTGCATTTTGGTTAGATCCTCCGCAATAGTGAAAAGAGTCGGGGCAGACAGACTTGCGGCGACGGTTTGACCAAGATCGACGTCACGGGAAATCACGACCCCATCAATAGGCGATACGATAGTCGCATAGTTAAGGTTGGTTCTTAATCTTTCAAGATTGGCTCTGGATGATTTCAGTTCGGCTTCCGCGAGTTCGTAACTAGTCTGGGAGGATTCCAGATCGGATTCCGATATCAGGTTGGTTTTATAAAGTGATTGGGCGCGTTCATATTCCCGCTTTTTGAGTTTGGCGGAGGCGGTGGCTTTGTCGAGATCGGCCTGCGCCGCCACAACTTGAGCATTAAGGAACTCGGGATCGATTTGCGCCAGTAGCTGGCCTTTTTTGACAATATCGTTATAATCGGCGTAAAGGGCCTTGATAGTACCAGAAATCTGACTGCCAACCTGCACGGTGGTAACGGCTTCCAGGGAACCGGTAGCGGTAACGGTGATAGAGATATCGCCCCGCTGGACAACCGCGGTGGTGTATTTGGCGACGGCGCTGGTTGATTTCTTAAATACAAAGAACCAGACCAAAAGGGCGATTACAATGACTCCGCCTATGATAAGTATCTTTTTCATTATATATCCCTTCTATCTATAACTTTCGGTATTATTGGTTGGTATTAGTTTTCTCGCATTCCCCATTATTCATTAGTTTGACCCGTTTGGCAGCGGGTTAGTTTAATACAATCGTTATTAACTTATACGCGGTTTATATAACCAAGTAAATCATTTTAATGCAAAAAATATAAGTATCATTATATATTAAGGTTAGACGGACCATTTAAACTTTAGAGGAGAACGAGAACTAAAGATGACAAATCATAAAAATCGATGTATCCAGTTTGTTACCGATTCGTTGGTTCAGCAAATTACCGAGGGGAAAAAGACAGCAAGCGTGGCTCGTCTGGAAGAAATAGAACGTGCTGGCGGAGAATATGATGACCCTTTAGTGGTGGGTGCATTTTATGATGTTTTTGATAGTCGCCTGGTTGTGCGGGCTACAATCCGCATTATAGGGATGGAGTTATGCCGATGGGATAACATTCCCGAGCGGCTCTGGCGGGGAGAGACGAACGTGAGCGCTGATGAATTCCGTCAGGATCATATCGAATACTTCGAAAATCCTGGGCCGGAATTTGAATTCGTGGCGTATTATTTTAAGCTTTGTACATAGGATTATCATATTCGGTCATTGAGGCGTTTTAAAAGATATGATAAAGTAAAATTATTGGATGGATGAAATCAGATTGCTTATTTCTGGCATCTGGGGCAATAGTGAGTCGATCTGCCGCCCAGGACAATTCGCTTGATAGTCGATTTACATTTATAGCATTTTTCACCGGTTCGGCCATACACTTTAAGCAGATTTTGAAATTTGCCGCTGTTGCCGAAACCATCGAGGTAGTCATCGACAGAACTGCCGCGATTATCTATTGCTTTATTCAATATTTTGATAACCGATTTGTGGAGTTTTTTTAGGCGGTCAGATTTTACTTTGGTTGCTTTCAAATTGGGGCGAATGCCGGCGGCGAATAATGATTCATCGGCATAGATATTACCGATACCAGCGATAATCTCCTGATCCATCAAAGCGATTTTTACAGGTTTATTCCGTTTTTTAAACATTTCGGCAAATCGCGATGGCGTAAAGGCGAACGGTTCGGGGCCGAGTTTACTCAATCGCGGATGCTTGGCAAGTCCGGACGAATCATAAATGCCGATACGACCGAACTTGCGGACATCATAGAAATAGAGACTGGCGTTATCGAATTCTATTCGGAAATGTAGGTGTTTATCTTCTTTGGGCGGAAGCTTATTGAAAAGCAAACGACCGGTCATTTTGAGATGAATAACCATCGACAGGTCGTTTTCGAATCGAAATATCATGTTTTTGCCGCGCCGCTCAATAGTAATCAAGCGAAGGCCGCATAGTGACGATTCGGATGGAGTATCGCCGCTTTCTTTAATATAGGTATTCAAAAATTCGACATGCCGAACGATTCGCTTTTGGAGAGCCGAACGCAAATCGCGCACGATAGTTTCTACTTCCGGAAGCTCAGGCATTTATTTCCTCAAGATTATGAATTTACCGGCCTGGTCTCGAGCGGTGGAGAAAAAGCCATTTAGGCTTTTGGCGGCGTCGGCTTTGAGCCGGTACGGCTTGATACTTAAACCGCGGGTAACTGTGATCGTATTGGCGGTAACCACCACTACCGAAAAAATCTCCCCCAAGTAACTGCTTAAACTGAAATTGTCTGGTAAGTATTCCACCCGAAAACCGGGCGGGATTTCTATTTGGATTTGTTCCTGTTCGGAATGGGGGCGGCCAAGCTCAATCGGCAAGCGGCGATTTTCGGCATAGGCGATATTGAACTGCCAGCGGCCCAGGATATCCAGGGGAATAAAAACGCGGGTATCTTCACTTTTGATAAACGCCGGCAATTCTAATTTGTAAGAGACTCGAAACGGATTTATATCCGAATTTATATCGGAAAAGACCAGGTCTTTCAAGGTCGATCCGGGCAAACCACGCGAAGTTAAATCAGCCCAGCGTTGCCGGGATTCATCTGAAGTCAGGCTTTGTAAAATGCTTTTTTCCTCGATATTCAGCGAACCGGACAATAATTCCAGACAATCGGCCGTAAGGGTACCTTGGGAATCGAATAATATTTCCATATTGACCGCCCGCCCGTTTTCGCGATAATCCGAAATCGGGGTAGTTATAAAACCGTCGCTTTTACTTTTAATGGGTAAACCATCGACAGCTTGATCTTCGAACGGCAAAATCCCCATCGGGATACCACGATAGGCCGGGTCAAACCAGATGGTATCTCTATCGAAACGGGCGGCAACCAGAAGTCTGTTAAAGCAATACAAGGCCGGCATCGATTTGATAACCTCGCCGTTATCGCGAGTGGAAATCAAAACATAATTAAATGTAATGTCGGATTTAGAGAACATCGCCCCCAGAATAAACGCGGCTTCGGCCTGCGATCCGGCGCCGCGCTTGAGTAAAATATCCGGGGCGGCCGAGATATCGATATCCGAATAGACGACACTGAAACTTCTGGTGACAAAGTCAAAAATCTGGCTGGCTTTTTCTTTAGCCGAGGAAGCGCCCGCAGTAGCGTTGGCTATCTCTAACGATAGCGATTGCCCGGATTTATCGAGCGAATTGAGATGTTTCTGGTATGTGGATGATATTAATCGCCAGTCGACTTTGTTCTTTTCGCCGGCGGGCCAACGGCGATCGTAGGAAAACGCGTAGTTCAAGCAGGGGATAAATTCGGCAATCGGCGGGCTGTTCTCTTCAAAAAAGACTCCGGGAAGCGAGCTGGCGCTCCAGGTGTGATTGACCCAGATTTCGTTTCCATATATGTATTCGGGGGAGCGTTGTTGTCGATAAATGCAAGCCGGACTTACAAGAAAATTGAATACCCATCCAACCGGGCACGAAATAACCGTTTGATTTTCCAGCACCGGATAAGTTCGGCCAAGATAGCGGCGGCCGGAAAAAATCGGTTCATTGGATTCCAATTGCCACTGGAAAGTAAGAACCGAACCGGCACGAGTATCCGGAAAAGTTACGACAAAGCGTCGTTTATTGCCATATAGCTCAAGCTCAGCGATTTCGTTCTGGTTGACTCGCAATGTTTCGCCTTGTGGCGTAATCGTAAAGGCATTTATCGTAATATCATCGGATCGGGGAATCACCGGCGAAGCGGCGCTGGCTATTCCCCCGCCCCCCTTGCGCAATACCATGGCAACGGAGCGAAAGTAGCGATTATATTGGTAGACCGGATTGTAATAACTCACGGCGGTGCTGTCGGAGATACTCAAATAGACGGCTTCCTGATCGGGATAAAGCGCGAGCATCTCAATCAGGCTTGGAATATTTTCGGCGGTAATAGCGTTACCGAAAATAAACAGGATGATTAACAAACTAAGGAGTATTGTTCTGGGCATTTTTTGTTTTAGGAATAATTTCCATCGAACGAGTCACAGCCTGAACGGTTTGGGGCAAAAAGACCATAAACCTATTATAGCATTCGGCGGGAACCGCATATCCGGCCATCTGGAAAAACTTATAGGCGCGGTAATTTTTTTGTTGGGAAAATACCTGGATATAGTATTGCAGGCCACATTCGTTATGGTCGATTATAGACGAGTCGCCCCGAAAACTATAATTATCTTCCATGACCATATCCACGGTTTCTTTGAGGCGAAACGGGTACGGAAAAACAAATGGAGTTCGGCGATCGTTGCCGCGAAATTTCTGCTTTAGGTATTCAAACGATGGCGAAATTACTTTAAGGGATAATTCACGGGCATCGGGGACAAACTGAAACCGGTCGATATAGTCGCCGCTTAATGAGATCATATCGGGCGAATGAGAATCGAGACGGAACGAATTTCGATATTGAATTGCCGGAATATTCGGAAAAAACGCATCCTTAATATTCGCAAAGACCATTTCTGACCGGGTGTCGAAAAAACTGAATGCCATATCTCTGTGGAGAGCGAGACGGATATGGCAGGTCATATCGCCGTTATTTTTAAACCGGTAGACCAGATTGATATCGGCCGTATTGCCATCCTCGGAAAAGGCCGGAATGACCGGAAATGAATTTTGATCGCGGCAGATAAGCATCGGACGGTTTCTGATCGATATCGGTATTTTCCCGAAACAGCACGACCGCTGACTGGGATCAAGAAAAAGATGGCCGTTGGCGGTATTAATGACCGCGATAACATGATCGAAATATCCCGGCCAGGGCAACGAATCGATGATGCGGGGTTTATTGTTTGTGGTGGCCAAAGCCGGATAAGCGGCAAACCCCATGCTGCGAATCAAAGAAATCAACAACGTTGATTGGTCTTTACAATCGCCAATTTTACGATTTACAATCTGGATCGGGTTAAGCGGTCTAAAATCGCCGCGCCCGATATCGGCGGAAACGTAGCGGATATTTTCACTCACATAGGTATACAATGCCTGCAGGGTTTCGGCCTGGCTATTAGAGTAGCGGCAGAGACTATCGGCCAGATGAGCGATAAGTTTATCGGGATACTCGCCCGGAAAAGCTAAACGATTATAAAAAGCCGCTACATCAGACCAGGTTTGCATCGGATAAATACTGTTTTCGTAGAGAACCGTATCGGGGCGTATGAAAATCCGATAATGGTCGTTTACCGGTGAACTCTCCTCCGATTTATTGGCAGGGATACCCTTCGCCGAAAAGCTTAGGGCATTGCCGATACTGTCAACAGCGAACTCCCCGGGTGTGGAATAGTAGCTGGAGGGAATTCGCGAACGAATGATAACGCCGGCTTCGGCAACAGGAATATCTTTTTGCAGGATGAAATCCGGCAGGTAAAGCAAGCAGCTATAATGAAGTTTGTACTCGATAGTAGTTTTGGCTTGTTCTCTAACTAAGGGCAAAGGTATTATTTTAGTTTTGCTATCGGGGTAATAAAGGGGTCCGAAATCAGATACGGTTTGGATATCTGAATCGGAAAGTAACACCCGGCGGCCATCGGGAAGATCGGTGGCAACCTGAATGTTCTCAAGAGAGATGTACTTATTTACCCGGATACTTATATTAGCGTAATTATCGGGAACTGATTCTTTGAAATATATCCGTTGGTTATATCGGATATCGGCGGTAAAATCGCGGTTTATTGTCACCGAGGCCGAGTCGTACAAATAATAAACCGGCGATTCCCGGAAATTTTGCGCCAATAAAGAACTCGAAACAGCAATGAGCAGAATTCCTATGAATAAAACCGGGCGAATGTTAATTACCCGAGTCAATGACATGAGATTACTTTTATTTTAAATAATTGACTACCAGGGTATACCAATCGATCAAGAATCGGAAACGACCAATCAAAAGAGAAATCCTCGACATCACGGTATATCCAAAAGTAGAACCGAAACCAATCATCAAAACCCAGACCCCGAATTTGGCCATGCCGCCGACTACTCCCTTGTGTTCCATAGAGAAATAGAAGTAGGCAAGGCCGCAGATTGTTCCGGCGATAACAATCACATTACAGATAATTTCCCAGGGGGTTCCCGTAAGCGGAATCATACTGGCGCGCATCTGTTCGACCGTAAAACTTTGCAGGTATAAAGGTAAAGATACGCCGGCGGAGATAGCGAGATAGAAAGCAATAGGCCATCGGGAAAGCCAGCCGACCTTCGGGAAGAATCTCAAGAACATGAAAAGACCCAGAACGCCAGGGATTATATTGAGACTAAGTTTCCAGATTTCGGTGGCTTTAAAGTCTCCAGAAAAGAGCGCGACCGAGTTATCGACAAGCGGAAACAACCAGAGGTCTTTTAACGAAGTATGCCAGAGAATGGCAATCCAATAACCGGCGGAAAGGCCGACAATTAGGTGTTCGGCGAGTCGATAAAAGGGATTATCTTTATAAAGGAATGAGAATATGGATAAAGTTAAATACGCGGCAGCCGTAAACCAGAATACATTAGCCAGAGTCGCTTGATCTACCATCTCAATCTCTTTTCCTGCCCCGGGAAGCAAAATAAGCGATATTACCAATGATGATAAAAAATACAAAACCCCAATGCGCCAAAGATTGTACATACATTGCCTATGCGGCGAAATCGGGCTTAATT
>CAZTNJ010000114.1:0-8895 GCA_964614835.1 uncultured Ignavibacteria bacterium
CTACATATTCGGGGCGATTTTGATTATTACCGGTATCAAGATGGCGTTTCAGAAAGATAAGCAGATCCATCCCGAAAAAAATCCTGTTCTGCGTCTGTTGAAACGTTTTATCCCAATAACTCCAAGATACACTGGTGATAAATTCTTAATCAAGGTCGATGGTAAACGCATGGCCACGACTCTGTTCGCGGTTCTTATTATCGTCGAAACCACCGATCTCGTATTCGCCCTCGATTCAATCCCCGCGATTCTGGCAATCACCAATAATACATTTATCGTCTACACGTCAAATGTGATGGCTATCCTCGGCTTACGAGCCCTTTATTTTGCCCTGGCCGGAATTATCCAGAAATTCCGCTATTTGCATTATGGCCTTTCGGCGATTCTTGTATTTGTGGGAGCCAAGATGACCCTCTCTGGCGCGTTTAAAATACCGGTTGAAATATCGCTGGCCGTAATTGCTATTATCCTGGCCGGATCAATCGCGGCCTCAATGATTATTCCCGCTAAACTCAAATAATTCTTGTATTACCCCAAACCCAATCCTATAATCTTTATTAGTTATCACAATTTAATAAGGAGTAGGAATGTTGCCTGAAGGTTGTTGCCGGATGCGATGGGAGATTTCTGTTTTTATTCTTCTGGTCGTTGTTTGCGGATATACCTCCGCGTTTGGGGGAACCGATATGTTCGATGGTAATCTGCGTCTTATAGGACCGGATTCTCTGCAAATTCTATCAATGAAAAATGGCTCGAGCATGTTTGGCAGGATCACCTATATCGGAGACAGCACAATCACGTTTGTGTCTGATATCGGGGAGACCAAAATCAACATAAGCAGCATAAAGAAAATAAAAATAATCGCCGCTGGTTCTGTAAAAGGCGGAAACTACTGGTTTGAAAACCCAAATCTTACCCGCCTGTACTTTTCTGCGACTGGAAGAATGCTGAAACAGGGGCAGGGATATTTCTGCGATTACTATTTGTTTTTTCCCGGGGTTGCCTATGGGATAACCGACAATATCACTATCGGCGGCGGGATGTCGATATTCCCCGGACTTGACATGAGCAAGCAGCTATACTACGTTTCGCCCAAAGTGGGTATTAGCGCCACAAAAAACACGAATTTATCTATTGGATTGCTGTTCTTCTCTCCGCCCGAAATCGATGATGAAAAATTTAATTTCGGCGTCTTGATGGCCAATGGTACGTTCGGTGGGCCAGACGCCAGTTTCACGGCCGGAATTGGCTACGGTTTTGTAAAAGACGACTTCGCCGATAAACCGGTCGTCGCGCTTGGTGGCGAAGTGCGTTTCGCTCGGCGAATATCTTTCGTTTCCGAAAACTGGGTGCTTCCCGGAACCAATCAAATTCCCACTATATACGGCTTGCGGTTTTTCGGCGAAGGTTTAAGCGTCGACTTGGGATTAATAAATATGATAGGGAAAGATGCCATTTTCCCGGGCGTACCCTGGATAGATTTCGTGTTTAATTTCTAAGCGAACAAACTATACGATACTATGATTTCACATAACTCTTTGCGCATCAGGATGAAGTCCGAGATAGATAGGGCGACATCCTGATGCATTTTGTTTTCATCTCCGCGTAGGGGCGCAGCATGCTGCGCCCATTTTATATTATGTCAATTCACGTTTGGTATAATCCGTTCGAACCGAGGGATAAACGATAAACATGAAACTTTATGATTCCATGTCAAGCCGTGGGGTACCCGTCATCCCGTAAAGCATCGGCTCATGGATTATTCAGCAAGCCCCAGGCCGTAGGTTTCCAGATACTCTGCAATTTCCCGCTGGAATATAATACGACAAAAGGGGCAAGGCACGCCTTACCCCAATCGAATATGACGTATGTAATCCCCCTCTCCTACACAGGAGAGGGGGGAAGGGGGTGAGGTTGTTATTCCTCGGCCCAGGCCGGCATCGATTTCATGAAGAAATCGGCGCGTTTCATCGCCTTGACATCGTCAATATCGGGCTGCCAGCTTTTGAACCATCCTGCTATTCCCTGTTGCACAACTGCCCGCGGTTTGAGCGTTCCCTTTTCATCGGTGCAATACTTGCAGTAATCCTCCGATGGCCCCTTGGCTTCCGGCATGGAGAGTGGCATACTGCACGATTGGCAATACTTATCCATCTGGTACTCCTTTGGTTTGATCGTGATGGTTTATGGCATGGCCGGTATTCTTTACAGCCGATGCCGGTTATTTAACTTGTTCATCAGGATAGAGTCCGGTAATCATAGGACGACATCCTGATGCATTTATTATCATTCCCGCGTAGGGGCGGCGTCAGCTCCTTCGGAAATTGCATTCGCCCGCATTTTTATTATTTTCTTGTGCGTCAGGATAGAGTCGCGTTTGGCAGACGATATCCTGGCGCTATTCGTCTTAATTCATCAGGTACAGCATGCTGCGCCCTTCGCGTCGTAAAATCTGATGGCAAAAAAAGATGCCATAGCAATGACCGAACCGCAGGGGTTCAGACCTACAAATACTCACGCGCATGCCCGTAAATTATTGGCGATTACAGTTAACACTCCATGCTTGTTTTGCGCCTTGCCGGTAACTTCTAAAATCGGCTTACGAAAAATCCGCGCCC
Organism: uncultured Ignavibacteria bacterium; assembly: GCA_964614835.1. GTDB lineage: Bacteria > Zixibacteria > MSB-5A5 > UBA10806 > 4484-95 > JAAYTW01. The sequence continues at coordinate 2,619 of CAZTNJ010000114.1, forward strand.
CGAACTTGCGATATATCTCCGGAAACACGGTCACCTCGAAATAATCCTGGCTGTCTTCCATGGTTAAAAACACCATCAACTGACTGCCGTTGGTCTTGATTCGTTTGCGATCCACCACCAGCCCGACTATCCGCACATCTTTGCCTTGTTGCCATGATAATTCACCTGACTTAGTGCAGTTGTCGCTTTCGGCCACCAGTTCTGTCGGATGGCAGCTTATCGCCATCTCCAATATCTCCTGTTCCGCGGCCAGTTTTTCGGCCAGACTGTAATCGGGCAATCCCGGCGCGAATTGCAATTGTGGAGCCCAGAGTTCGCCTAAATTAAACGATTCGGGCTGATGGCGCAATATCTTATCGCCGTATAATTTCATATACCATAAAAGCGATGGCCGGGATTCCCCCAGATAATCCAGTGCCCCGACTCGAATCAAGCTGATTGCCTCATCTTTGCCGGGATGGACCCGCGCCAGAAAATCCGCCAGCGACAAAAATCGCCCCCTGATTCTTTCCGCTATTATTCTATCGATAGTTTCGCTGGAGAGATTTTTCACGAATGCGAGGCCGACTCGCAAATGGCCGTTGTCGACCTCGCATAATCGGGATGGTTTATCTATATCTGGCGGCAATAGTTTCGCGCCTAAACGCCGGGCCTCATCGGCATAAACAAACGAGGCGTAATAGCCGGCGAAATTGTTCAACATGGCGGCCATGAATTCCACCGGGTGATGCGCTTTCAAAAAGGCGGCCCGGTAGCTCAACATGGCGTAAGTAGCCGCGTGTGCCTTGCAGAATCCGTAACCGGCGAACTTGGTTAGAAGCGCGAACACCTCACGGGCTTTCAAATAGGGCACGCCGCGCGATGTCGCCTGATTCATGAATTTATCCAGAAAAGCGTGGAACTCTTTTACGTCGCGCTCTTTGGTCATGGCTTTACGAAGCAGGTCCGCTTGCCCCGGCGAAAATCCGGCCATGGCTTCTGCCACTCGCAATACCTGTTCCTGATAGATGATATTCCCCAGCGTTTCTTTGAGCACCGGTTCCAATGAATGATGCGGGTACTCTACCGGCCGCTCCCCCGCCAATCGCTCGAGAAATACTTTCTTCATACCCGATTCGGCCGCCCCCGGACGAATCAGCGCCAGTGCCAGGGTGATATCATCGAGCGTTTTCGGCTGCATCTCTATCAGAAGCGACCTCAATCCAGGCGATTCTATCTGGAATACCCCGATCGTGCGCCCCTGCCTAAGCATATTAAACGTGGCCGGATCGTTATAGTCATATTCAATTTTAGTGCCGGATACCGATGTCGCAAATGTTTCCGCATCGCCGATAGTGGAAAGCCCGCGCTGGCCAAGCAGATCAATCTTGACTAATCCCAACGCTGCAATATCATACATATCGTACTGCGTGATCGCGATTCCTTTGGCCGAAAGTTGTAACGGCGCCATATCCAGCAATTCTCCCGGCGCGATAACAACCCCGCCGCAATGAATCGACAGGTGGCGCGGAAATCCCTCGATTTTATAAGCCAATTCGATAATTGTCTTATATGGTTCTTTGTCTATCGGAAGGTCCCGGCATTCGGGATATTTCCGCATGGTTTTCTGCAAATCGCCCAGTTTTCCCCACGGTAGCCTTTTAGTGATATCGGATAGCTCATCGCCGGCCAGTCCGAATGCCTTGCCAAGTTCCCGAATCGCTCCCCGGGCCGCGAATGTGTTTAGCGTCGCGATCATCGCCACCCGATTACGTCCGTATTTCTCGTAAACAAAATCGAGCACCTCATCGCGCCGCCGCCAGCAGATATCCAGATCGATATCCGGCGGATCGACCCGCGCCTCGTTGAGAAACCGCGCGAAATACAGATTCTGCGCGATCGGGTCGACCTCGGTGATACCCAGAGCGTACGATATTATCGACGAGGCCGCCGACCCGCGTCCCACTACCGGAATGCCGCTACCATGACAGTGGTCGACTATCTCCGACACTATCAGGAAATAATCATCGAAACCGCTCTGATGAATCGTCGCCAGTTCCGATTCGAACCGCGAATAGATTTCGCCTGTAAGTTTGCCGTAGCGCTTTATCAATCCCGATTCCGCTTTTTCGCGCAATAATCGTTCATTGCTCAAACCGGTTTTATTTTCATAAGTGGGAAAATTCAATTTGTGAAGCGGTAATTCCAGTCGGCAGCGTTCGGCGATTTCCACGGTCGCCAATAACGCTTCCGGATGTTCCCGATAGCGCCAGGCTATCTGGTCGGCAGGGCAAAGATACGAATCGGGATGCGCCAGTTTGCCATATTGGTAACCCACAGCTTGCTGTGGGATCGTTGTTTCATCTTCCAAATTGTCAATCGTTGTCAGATTTTTTATCGCCGCCAGCGCCCGATGGACCGGTAAGTCATCCTTATCCAAAAAATAAACCGGGTCGGCCGCCACAATTCGAATCCCATGTTTTTCAGCGAAAGCGATTTTGGTTCGATTGGCCTGCCTTGTCGCCAGATCATCGAACGATTCTATCCCGATAAAAAAGTCAGTTCCAAAAACATCTTTTAGCATTTCCGCCCGATTTATATCCAGCGCGATTGCGATAACGCCATCCGAATTAGCCGCGATATCATCCAATGATGGCGTCCGATTATCTAGCATCCTGATTGTCGATAGCCGACAGAGCGAACCATACCCTTTTATATCTTTGGCGATAAAAACGCACCGCGAATATTGTGTTTCGGGAACTGCGATTCCCGAAACATAAGAATTGGCTGCGGGAATCATAGTTCCCACAGCACGGGAATCCCTCTCCCCACGGGAGAGGGCAGGGTGAGGGGATTGATACCCCATCCGGTAATTGCCGGACTGCGGGTTCATTGATTTACATTCGCGTAGGGGCGAATTGCATTCGCCCGGTTTGACCTCACCCCTAACCCCTCTCCTGCGCAGGAGAGGGGTGCCGACAGGCGGGGTGAGGTTCTTGTCGTGTCCTTGCGCGGCCAGTTCTCCATCTGCATATTGGTACCCCATCCGGTAATTGTCGGACTGCGGGTTCATTGATTTACATTCGCGTAGGGGCGAATTGCATTCGCCCGGGTATTTGTCGGGTTTCTCGTTCGCCCTATGGGCAACCTCGGAACCTGACTTACAAATCTCCATCTCCACCCCGATAATCGGCCGGATACCGGCCCGAGTCGCTTTCTCGAAATACCGTATCGCCCCATACGGCCCGTTATGGTCGGCCAATCCCGCCGCCGCGTAGCCGTATTCCGCCAGCCGAACTGTCAGCCGCTCGATTGTAACCGGCCCATCGAGGAACGAAAAATTAGAGTGACAACGAAGGGGTACGAAGTTCGTAACCATCGCTGACCTCCCGAAATTTGTCTTTTAAAGGCATCGTTTTACCGTAGAATATCGCGTGATATCCGAAATGGCCGCGCACCCGATCCAGCCCCGCGTTGAGATTGCGCTGGCGATCCAGATTGCGGCCGAATAAATTCTCCTGCCGAAGCGCCGGGCAAAGCCGCGCCGCCCCCACCCCCACATGGCGCACTCCCACTTTGCGAGTGTAAAGTTCGTTAAACAATCGTACCGCCACGGGAAACATCTCCATCTCGCAATCGGCCGGATAATCCAGCGAAGCCGCCTGGTCGATCATCTGGTAATCGATATACTGGATTTTCACGGTCAACCGCCGGGTTTGCAATGACCGCTTGCGAAGCTCCAAACAGACCCGCTCCAGAAGGTAATACAGGGTCCCCATCAGGAATTTGCGGTCGGTGGAATCGGCATTGAAAGAGGTCTCCCGCGAGATCGTTTTAGGAATCAAGGACGCTTTGATTGCCCGTTTATCAATCCCGCGGGAATAATCGTACCATTCGAGGCCGCGTTTGCCGAAAAGCTGCTCCAAAATTTCGCGCGGTACCGTCCGCATCTGGGCAATAGTGCTGACGCCAAGTTCATTCAACAGCTTCGCGGTTTTGTGACCGACATTCGGTAAATCGCTTACCGGAAGGCTATCCAGTACATGTCCCTCATCGTTGGGGCCGATTACGGCGATTGGTTCGAGTCCGGCCAGCTTTTTCTGTTTGGCCTGGCCGCAGGCGATTTTCGCGAACAGCTTGGATGACCCCACGCCGATTCGACAGTTGACATTAAGTTGTTGTTTGATATTATTTTTCAGGCTTTGCGATAAATTCTCAATTGAACTGCGCGAGGGGATCGAATCGGTCAGGTCGAGATACGCCTCATCCATGGAGACCGGCTCCACCAGCGGCGTATAGGCGGCGAAAATGTCGCAGATTTCGCCCCAGAGATCGCGGTAGATTTTGATATCCCCTTTGATAAAGACCGCCTGCGGCAGGGTGCGGTAAGCCTCGGCTAAAGTCATGCCGAATTGGACCCCAAGCTGGCGGGCCTCATACGAGGCGCAGATTACGATACCGCGGGTGCCGGGTAGTCCGCCGATTATCACCGGCTTGCCGGCCAGTTCGGGGTTGAGCGCCTGTTCGACCGAGGCTAAGAACGCCTCCATATCGACCAGGGCGATTACGGGGAGTTTAGTTTGCATATGTGTCATGCCCGACCTGATCGGGCATCCATTATTTGGTGCCCCATCCGCTCTGCGGTGGGTTCGGTTATCTGATTGGTTTCCGCGTAGGGGCAAGGCATGCCTTGCCCCTACAGAAATCGCATTCGCCCATTCTTGTCATTCCGAACTTGATTCGGAATCCATCTCCTTATCCGCGTAGGGGCGTAAGGCAATACGCCCCGAATGAAATCCGTTATTTGAAACATTGAATCCGTCCGCCGAATAATATTCATCTTCATTCCATTTGGCCGGATTGTCGATTATATATTTTCGTTTTTCGGATAAATCGGATTCGTTGCGGATTACGTGTTCGTAATAATTGCGTTGCCAGATAGGCGCGTTTGAATATTCGGGGTATTTATGCGCGGATTTGGTGACGGCGGATTTGAAAGATCTTATAATCGCGCCTAATGAGCCGGGGACCACATTAAAATATGGTTTGTCCCGCGTAGGGGCGCAGCATGCTGCGCCCCTACGCGAAGCGTAAGCATTCTCCATAATATCATTTGTTGCCTTGCCCCTACGCGAAACGCTATCATTACGATATTTCGTATGGTCATTATGTATGTTATTCTCATTTATAACAATAATCTCATGAAAATGATTAGGCATAATCACAAATTCATCGCAACCGACATTTGGAAAATGCTGCGGAATCGCTATCCAATATCGTTTGACCAATTTGCCTATATCTGACAAATCATTTTTACCCATATGAATATCGCTAAATGATAATTGTTTTTTATACGCGCAAATCGTTACGAAATACGCCCCCGCCCGCGAATAATCGTATCCCTTGATTCGAATCGTGCGGCGATTATGACATTGAAAAGTATCGGGCTGATTATTGGTTAACATATTCATATCATCCTCGTATCCGCCGCTTCGTGGGCGGCAGGCTTCCCGGCCTACCCCGGCCTTCGCGTAGGGGCGAATCGCATTCGCCCGATTTACCTCACCCCCGGCCCCTCTCCTGCGCAGGAGAGGGGTGCCGATAGGCGGGGTGAGGTTCTTTATCCCTTTATCGGCCAAATTCCTTATAACTGAACATATGTATACTAAACATAGTTTCAGATGTCAAGAGATTTTTTTAGGGGGGGAATAGAAAAATTGCCAATAATTTTGTATAATATTGTTTATTGAAACATAAATTTAAATGCGAGGGATTGAAAGTGGAAAATGACTCTGAAATATTAGGTAATCTTATCTGTAAATTTGTCAATAAAATTAGGGAAGATGTTGGGATAGAAATAAATAAAATCTGCAAAGACAACATGGATCTAATTAATAATTGTTTATTTAATATTTTCAAATCGAATGCGAAGCTTATTGAAAGTGAAATGCTTGAATTGATTCAAGCATTAGCGCCGTTAGTTAAACATATCAAGGAAATTAATAAGGCTATGCCGATTTATGTGAAAGACGTTTCATTGATTCTCGGAAACCGAGGATGGTATATAGATGTTTGGGGTATGGATGTAGTATTTTTTAATAATGTATACAATATGATATTAACTAAAAATGTATCAGTAGTTGATAAATCGATGGAAGATTATTTTGAAGAGAAACTTGACAAAATCGAAAAAATAATAGTAACTCAATATCCGAAAAGAAAAGAGATAATGGTAGCTGCATTTAATGCTCATCGGAGAAATGAATATATATTATCTATTCCCGTATTCCTTTCGCAA
>CAZTNJ010000115.1:0-8818 GCA_964614835.1 uncultured Ignavibacteria bacterium
TTATCTTCAGGATCGAAACTATATTTACGCCCCAGTACCTCATATACTTTGATTTGTATATAGGATGATAGATTTGGATCGGATACCTGATAAACCAGATTGTTGGGATAATTACGTTTGAATATCGTTTTAAATGTGCTGCTTGGTATGAAAACTCTTCTTTCATCACGGCCATTATAGGATGAGTTCTGAATTTTCTGCTTCATAACTCCGATTACCAGAAACGGTGCCCCTTTCAGGGTAATATATTCCCCTACTGGATTCACGCCCTGCCCGAAAATTTCATCGCGGACTTTTGTTCCCAACACCACAACCCGTTTGCGGTACTCAAAATCATTCTGATTAATGAACCTGCCGCCTGATTCCGGAATGATATTTCTGATTATACCATATTCGGGCGACACGCCATTTATATCCTGGGTAACGTTTTTACGCCCTTTGGTCATGGGTGCCGAACCATTGTACTCGGTTGAAGCCATCGTAATATAAGGAATTTCCCTTTTAAGCAATTGCGCGTCTTCATCCACGAAACGAATCCATCTCCCTTTAGGCAAACCCTTAAAAGGTTTGGCCGTATTTCCCGGCCATACTATCACAAGGGCATCGCCCATCCCTTTAAATGAGGTTTCCGCCTGACGGTAAAGCCCTTCGCCAAACGCGGATAAAAACACGGTCGCCACAGTACCCCAGACGATTCCAAAAGTGGTAAGGAAAGTGCGAAGACGTTGTTTTCTCAAATCAACATAAAATTGCTTTATAATGATGAGAAATTTCAATTACTTGATCTCCTTCGGCGGCCGCTCGACAATTTTATCGCCTAAAGCAAGTCCTTCGATTATTTCAATATTGAGTCCATCCGATAAACCTACTTTAATTGGTCTTGATTCGATTTTACCGGTCGAATCCTGTATTTCCACCTTGGAAGAATCCCCGGCGAAAGTAACCAGTCTTTCGGGAATTACCAATACGCTATCGCGTTTGCTGATTACGATTTCGGCATTGGCGGAGTAGCCGGCCCGAAGAACATTAGTGCCGCTGCTATCGATGCTGATCTCAATATCAAATAAAGTGGTGTTATCCTGTTTACGGGCTTTCGGCGAAATCCGCAGCAGGCTGCCTTTAAGCTTATCGTTTGGCAAAGCTCCGATTTTAATATCTGCGGCCATTCCATCTTTGAGTTTTCCGACATCAATCTCATCCACGGTGCCTTTAAACACAATCTGTTCCATCGGCGCCAAAGACAGAAGCGGGGTCCCGGCCTGGTATGATGTCAACGGTACAACCGGGTCGCCTTCGCTAACCAGCCGCTCCAATACTGTTCCCTCGATTGGCGATACAATGGTATTCTCGTTTCGGCCATCCGGAGTAACTCCTTTCTGCAGGAGCTCCAGGCGTTCTCTGGCTAACTGAAGTTTAAGTTCGTATTGGGCAAGTTCGGTTTTATTGATTTCAAAATCCTGGGCGCTTATCAGGTTTTTCTTGAACATCTCCTGGTTGCGCTGGAATACCTTTTGAGCGTTATCGTAATCGTTCTGACAAAGTTCAACCCCGCGTTTAGCTTCGGCGAATTCTATAGGAGTCGGATTGGGAGCGATTGTCATAAGCGGGTCACCTGCCCGTACCTTATCGCCGATTTCGACGTGAAGCTTTTTGACTATTCCCGATATTTTCGATTTAACCTGGATCTCCTGAAGCGGATCAAGCCGCCCGATCGCCAGCGCTTTCTGGACTATATTTCCTTTTTTAACATCCACCAGCTTGATTCCATCTTTGTTGCTTGTAGATGAATTAAAAAAGATGAAATAGGCGCCGGTAGCGACGGCGATAATTACTACGGCGATAATTATAATTTTTTTCATTTTGAACCTGCTCCCATGATTATTAACACCACGCTCATCAATTATTGATACGAAATGAAATAATGCAAGGTTGCCATAAAAATAAACCGCCACGAATAATATCCAGGCAATCTCATTAAATGGCGACCGGAGAATAATATTCAAGCTTGACGAATTGGTAAAAATGAATATCATTATAAATAAGGTGTCCGCATGAGATGGACTGGTATTAATTACCTATTTATCGCCATTGTTCTTCTGGCCGTGGCAAACGAAACTATTGGCTGTACGATCGCCGTAATCGGCCGTCAGGTAACATCGGATAACAGGCCGATGCTATGGAAAAACCGAGACGTCAGCTATATCGACCAGCAATTCAATTACTTCCAACCGATTGTCCGGAACGGGCGGCGACTTCACGGTTATATCGGTAATCATTACCGATCGGATTCCACTCGAATTTATATGGGAGCCAATGATGCCGGATTCGCAATAATTAATTCCAACACCTATAATTTGGGCGATTCGCTACTGATGGGTATTGATGACGGCACATTGATGCGATTGGCGCTCGAAACCTGTGCCAAACTCGCCGATTTCGAAAGATTATTAGATTCAACCAATGTTACCGGCAGAATCGACTGCTGGAATTTCGGGGTTATCGATGCCAACGGCCGGGCCGCCCTTTACGAATGCGCCAACCACTACTGGGTTGCCTATTACGCGACGGCCGATATCCCGATAATCGTCCGCAGCAACTTTTCCCTGTGCGGCGGAGAACCTCGGGCTGGAGAGATTCGGTATAAACGGGCGGCTGAATTATTTTCCAGTATACCTAAAAGCCAGGGCGTGACACCATCCTTTTTACTTTGTAATCTTTCCCGCGATATCGCGAATGAATACGACAACCCGTTGCCGCTTCCCTATAATCGTTCGCAGAACGGCGCTCCTATAGGGTATGTGTCGGTTAGAAATAGCCTGAACAACGCCTTTTCTTTATCGGCCGTCGTTATCCGAGGTATTGCCCCTTATGAAAATCCGCATTTCACGTTGATTTATGCGATTTTGGGCTACCCGGTAATGAGCTTGGCATACCCGCTCTGGGTTGGTTCAGGCAGCGTGCCAATCTACTTGAACGGCGATTCGATCGCGCCGATGGTCAATATCGTGACGGCTCGACTGCCGCAATTTTTCGATAATTCGCAATGGCAGGCGTATGGCAATAGCCGTTTCTTGTTGGACAATTATGGAAATGGCGTTTACAGCTATACTTTGCCGGCCGAAAGAGCGGCTATCTATTTTGCTGATTCCTGCCAGACTGCCTGGGATTTATCGCCGCCGACATCTATCGATATTTCGGTTGCCCAATGGCAAATAGCAAACCGATTATTTAACAGTTTCCGAACCGGCACCGCCATGTGGGTAAAGCGGCCAAATGACCAATAATGGTTTAGGTCATCCAGTAAGCTATATCGCCAATAGAAGATTAAATAATCTTATTTTACTCAATTCTACTTGAATTTAATTTCTAATGAATATATACTTAAATATGAATCATTCAAAATTATTGACAAAAAATAGTGGCAAGGCGCGGTTCAAAGAAAAAAAACAGAAAAGCCAGGCTTTTAAGATTGATGGCAAAAAATGGCTTTTGTATTCAATCTCCGTGTGGAATGATATTAAAAAATCTTCCACTGAAGAAAAATTAAAACACCCAGCAATATTCCCCTCTTCACTCCCCAAAAGGTTGATTGAAGTACTTTCACACCAAGAAGATATCGTTCTTGATCCTTTTATGGGAACTGGAAGTACTTTGGTTGCGGCACAGGAACTTGGCAGGAGTTCAGTTGGAATAGATATATCTGAGGATTTTGCAAAAATCGCACGAGTACGGCTTTCGGAAACGAGTAGATTTGATTCGGATTTTCCGCCATCTTATAAAATAATAGTCGATTCTTCCGAGAACATGGACAAGTATGTAGCGGATAATTCGATAGGATTAGTAATCACTTCACCGCCTTATTGGGATATATTAACTCAAAAAAGAACGGCGGATAATAAACAGATAAGGACCTATGGCGGCCTTAATAGAGATATTGGCGAAATACATGATTACAAAGAATTTTTAATATCCCTTCAAATGATAATGAGCAATATTTATAATAAATTAAAATCGGGAAAATATTGCTGCATGGTAGTTATGGATATAAGAAAAAAAGATAAATTTTATCCATTACATATGGATATATGCGATTTTATGACCAATAGAATTGGTTTTGAGCTTGATGATATTATAATTTGGGATAGGGGAAAAGAGTATAACAATTTAAGACCGCTTGGTCATCCGTATGTGTTTAGAGTAAATAAAGTACACGAATTCATTCTGATTTTCAAGAAATGATAGACTACATTGATGAAGATGTCGCATATCTCCTGGGCATGATATTTGCTCGCGGTAAATTTATCGAAACCGCTAGCTTGAAATCATTTGAAATTGAACTTGAAAATACGAGTCTTATTGTTGAAAGCCTAACTTCTACATATAAACATAAGAGTGAAATCATTATTTCCTTATCTAAAATTCGGGAACGTATTAGCGAGTTATTAGAAGTCGATCTCAGACAGCGCGAAACCAAAAATTCAGTAATTCTTTTTGCGCAATTTACAAAATCAACTATGAGCTGGCGCAATTTAAGGTTGATTACCGGGCATCGCTTAAATCACAATGAATTTGTAATACCAGATTATTTTTTTGAAAATGATTTAGCTATTAAAGAACAATTTTTAAAAGGATTTTGTGATATAGCCGGCTTTATAAGAAAATCGAATGTCGATCAGGCCGGATACCATAGAATTTATTTTCAAATTCCTAATCTAAATTGGGTTTTACCGATACAAATATGTAGATTATTACAGGTTGATTTCAATATTCCCGTTCAAAGTATACAATGGGGCCACCCAAATACACGAGAACCTAAAAAAATTAAGGCTAAACCAACAGATACAAGTTGGGCAAAAGAACACCAAATAAGGGTATATGCGGATGATTTTTCTATCGGTTTCGGATTTGAATATAAACAAGAAATTTTAAGTGAATTTGCGAAATTCAATATTGATAAAGGTCGTTCTAAATCTCATCTATGTTACCCTAATAAAAAATCTGGAGGCTCGATCAAACCTCACCACCCATGCGAAAAATCAGCACTATTGCCTGATTTTTTAAGGGGAAAGCATTTCGATGGTTTTAGGAGTATTTGTAAAAAAGTTGGGTGTATTCAGCGTAAAACAAAGGGTGGGTAGTGAAGATTTCAGAAGAAAAACTGTATAAGCCAATTTGCATATGGCTTTGTAAATTACTTAATAGCAGGTACAGAGATAGTAGAATTATCGTTGCCGATACAAGCACTACTCGACTTAGTAGCTGGCTTCAAAAAAATAAAATAGCGAGATTTTTTAAAGATAGCGAATGTTATGATTTTAAAATAGATGTTACGGGCGTTATAATAAAATCCAATAATGCCAGTTTATATTTTGTAGAATGTAAGGCATCTTATATTACTTTAAAGGATATTGGTCAGATATTTGGCTATTCGAGAATCGCAAATCCGACAAGGTCAATAATAATTAGCCCCAAGGGAGCGAGTATAGCTTTGGAAAAATTAATTACAGTCCGTGGCCGTACTGATATTATAGACTATTCGATGAATCGTAAGGCTAACATAATACGCATTTGCAAATGGGATATAGATAAGCAATCAATTGATTATAACAGTACGATTCCTTTAGGTTATCATCCCTAATAAACGTCTGTTACCAATTTCTATAGTAGCCTAATCTCCCCCATCGAAGTGTAAATCGGGCCGCGGGGGGTCAAATCCGATTTATACATAACCACCCTCTCAATCGCAAATAATTCGGTTTCGAATCGAGTGGTTTTCAGGCTTTCGGTCAACTTATCTAATCCGGATGGAAACTTAACTCGACCGATTGTCAGATGCGGCGCGAACGGTTTATCAGCCGGGCCGTAGCCACATTGGCGGCAAGCCTCTTCCACGCCGGATGCCAGCCCTTTTATTTTATCGATAGCTCCCCCAGCGCCCACCCAGATAACTCGCGGTCGATTCAAATTGGGAAAACATCCTAAACCCAATAAATTTAATTCAAATCTGGATAAGGTTCCAATCCGCGATTCGATAGTTTTCTTTAAAACGGGAATAGTAGTGCTATCTATATCTCCGAGAAACCGTAGAGTGAAATGAAGATTGGCGGCCTTAACCCAGCTTATCCCCGATGCCAGCGGCTTCAATCCCACGATAAGCCTATCGACATCCTGCTTTAATTTGTCGGGTAATGGAACGGCAATAAATGTCCGAATCATTCCTTTTTTGTTTAAATCGGCCATATTGCTCAAATAATATATCGGATCGATAAATCTGACAACACAAAAAAAGGCCATCCGCGTTTCGCGAATAGCCTCAGCATGTATCCCACCCGATAGTATAATCGGCCATGATAAAAATTACTTAACCGAATTTATTCGACTGCCATTATCAATGCCTGGCAGAATCCGTTTACCTCATCCTCCGTGTGAGTTGCCATCGCGGTTATCCGAAGTCCGAATTGCTTTTCAAGATGAAGTTCAACGACAAAATACCCGGAATTGCGCAGTCTGTTCTTGACCTCGACTGTTTGTTCGGCGGATTTAAGATATACATTCAGGATATGACCCGGCTTATTAAGATTTAGCCCGGCCTGCGACAAGTTTTCATAAATATTATTGATATTTTTTCTCATTAAATCGACTATTTCCGATTTATCTCTTAATATTTCTATGGCTTTAAGCGAGGCCGCCACCGACATGGCCGATAGCGAAGTTGAATAAATAAACGGCCGAAAAACGCGCGTTAGTAATCGTTCAGATTCGGTGGAAAATACCAGAAAACCGCCCTGGCTTCCCAATGCCTTAGAAAATGTCCCCATTATAAAATCCGCCGCCCCCTCCAACGCATATAATTCTTCCAATCCGCGCCCTGTTTTACCGATACAACCGGTGGCATGGGCTTCATCAATAATCAAAATAAACCCATATTTTCGTTTTAATTCGAGCAACTGGGGCAACAGAACGATTTCGCCGGTTACCGTAAAAACAGACGGCAATGTTACGATTTTACGGGGATGGGAATCCCCGCGAAGAAGCGCTTCGAATTGCTCCAGATTATGATGATCAAAAACCTGCTTATGACATCCCGATAAACGGATTCCATCCAATGCCGAGGGGTGATGTTTCTGTTCATAGAAAAACACCGTATTCTCGGCTGCCAGCGCCTGATGAATCGCCGTATTAGCGGCATATCCTGAGGGAAACAGGACTGCTTTATCCCGATGCTTAAAGGCGGCAATCGCTTGGGCCAGCTTTACATGAATCGCCGTTGTCCCGGATGTACCTGGCGCTCCGCCAGTTCCGCAGCCGAATTCAATCGCCGCCCGATGAGCAGCCGCGACAACTTCGGGATGGTGCGACAACCCCAGATAATCGTTCGAGCTGAAAATGACTAACGGCTGCCCGTCCACTACTATATATTGCGCTCGGCGCGATTCCAGAACAGGTCCCATACTTGCCTCTGCGGCTATTATCGGAATATCTTAAAGGATGTCAATTAAATTATGTTGGATTAGTAATTAGACGAAAACTAAGGCGTGACCGAATTAAACTTCTACGGCCGTTTGGTTAACCATATAGAAAAAGTTGGTTATGCGGTTTAGGGTTTGACCATAACAGGAAATCATGAAATCTTCAAGGGGCGAAAAATCGGCCATCGTGGATTTCTCGATTGCGCGGAAATACTCCTCGCGGCGGTCGAAACAGATCACATTATAATACATACCACAATATAACATCATATAGTTGGCCACCGCCCTGGCAATCCGGCCATTACCATCATGAAACGGATAAGTCCAGATCATCCGGAAATGAGCATCCGCGGCTACATGCATAATCTCGTAGAAATTACTGGGAGTAACCGGCCCTAATAGTTTTAAGAGGCCATCGAGCCAGGCGATATGCTGATAGACCAGTTCCGGCAAATTCAAGTAATGAGGCGGCCGATAGCTTGAACCCTTGATTCTGACATCGACATCGCGGAACCTGCCGGCGATATCGGGCCAGCTTTTTTCAAAAACCTGGCGGTGCAGCCCCAAAATGAAAGATACCGATAATTCCGATTTGTGCTCGGCCTCAATTTCCAGCGTATGGAGCATCCTGTCGTGGCATTTGGTTTCCAAATATGCTTTGCGATATACGGGAGAAACTATTTCGCCGATTTCCTCATCGCATGATGTCAGCGCGGTTTGTAAAAATATCGGGTCTATATAATTGGTCTCAATGGCGCTCGAATTGGATACTTTATAAAACCGCAAGGCGGCTTTCACTTCCGATACAATTCCCGGGTGACGCTTGCTTATCTCGTCTAAACGAAAAAATAAATCCTTTATTTTCTCTTTATCTTGATTTTCCATCCGGTTTAAAGATATAATCTAATGAATGCCAATTCAACGGTTTTTTTCATTAAAAACCGTAAATATATCGACTAACTTGGCGGAGTTTGGATCGCCAAAAACGCAGTAAGGAGGATTTTATGGCAATTATCTCCGATAAGGACAAAGAAATAATCAAAAAAGAACTGGCCAACCTTTCCGGAAAAGTGAAACTTATCAATTTTACCCAAGAAATTGAATGCCAGTTCTGTCGGGAAACAAAAACCCTCCTCACTGAAATAAGCGAATTATCCGATAAAATCAGTATTGAAATATTCAATTTCATCACCGACTCCGAAATGACAAACAAATATAAAATCGATAAAATCCCGGCCACAGTGATTATGGGTGAAGATGACAAGGGTATCAGGTTTTATGGTATCCCCTCAGGCTATGAATTTGTGACCTTGCTGGATACCATCAAAATGGTCTCAAGCGGCCAATCC
>CAZTNJ010000116.1:0-7045 GCA_964614835.1 uncultured Ignavibacteria bacterium
CTGTAACATTAATACGGTTTCGATGATGGCATCCGGGTCTTTTGTGTCGAGCATCAGCGGAAACACATCAACCCCCCCCAGATATTTAAATAACAATGCCTTACCTTCCATAACCGGCAAGCCTGCGGCTGGTCCGATATCGCCAAGTCCCAGAACACGAGTGCCATCTGATACCACCGCGATAGTATTTCCTTTATTGGTGTGTTCATAGACCGATTCTGGATTATCGCGGATATCCAGACATGGTTTGGCTACGCCCGGCGTGTACCAAATCGCGAAATCGGATAGATCGCGGATACAGACTTTAGGAATAACCTCTATTTTCCCTTTGTAGAATGGATGAAGCTTCATGGCCTCAATAGCCGGTTGATTGGCTTTTGCTAGCATGCTTTCTTTGTTATCCATCAGGCAACCTTTCTAAGCATCTTCTCATGTTTATGGCTCGGTTAAAACCCAGTATGTTTCGCAGGAAAATATATTAATAAGCTGGTCTTGGCAAGGCCAAAACAGAAAATATCTTATCATAACAGTAAATTTATATGGATATTATGGGCGGATATCTTGTTTTGGCTCAAAAAAATTTTTTAATAAAATTTCAAGAAACTATTGACAAATCCGATAATATATTTATATAGTACCGCAGGATTGAGACTTTAGAAGGAATAGTTTAGCGCCCGCGTTTTCAGAAAATAATTTCCCCAGCCTAAAAATAGAGCATTAATGGGTATCTCGATAATAAAAGGGAGTTTTAATTATAAATGCGTTCACAGAATGGTAACCCAAAAAAAGGAATCAAATGGACATCTACGTAGGCAACTTGTCTTATCAGACGACCGAGGATGAATTAAAAACAACGTTCGAACAATTCGGTCAGGTTGCAAGTGTAAGAATCGTTAAAGACAAGTTCAGCGGCGATTCGAAGGGGTATGGCTTCGTCGAAATGGGCTCAAAGGAAGAAGCTTCGGCGGCGATAACCGGCCTCGATGGCAAAGAACTTAATGGTCGCACTCTTAAGGTCAACGAAGCCCGCCCGCGCGAGCAGGGTGGCCGCGGTGGCAACAGAGAAAGAAGAGGCGGCGGCGGCGGCGGTCGCAGAAGCTGGTAATCCCGATAACCAGTTAAAACGATTTCTGTCGTGTTAACCTTAATAAATTGAAAGTCGGTAGCCCGTCGATTGACCTCGGTTGATTCGACGGGTTTGATTTTCGAGTATATTCGGGTTAAACTGGCTGGATATCAAGAATACTGAATTTACTGCGTTATAATCCCATAAAATCCGGTTCAACGACAAAAGTCGAAAATAATGCTTAAAAAATACTTGACAATAATTGGAGCCAATGTTATAAACAACCCTGTATTTTTAGGTATGTAAAGTGTTTGGGTTGTTTTACATCGGCATGCTATTGTTGGAAAGAAGTAAGAAAAAATAGCCGAAAATTGATGTATTTGCTCGGCTGATAATAGAAATCAAAATAATACATTTAATCAAAGGCGACATGAAAACGGGGAAACCCTCGATCATGTCATTTTTTTTAGGGTTCAGCGTTTGCTGAACAGAAAGGATCTCCAAAATGTTCAAACGTGTTGCGTTGGTAATGGTTGCTCTGGCTTTATTGGTTTTCGTTGGCTGCGCCAAACCACCGGAGGCTGAAATCCAAAAAGCAACGTCCGCTATCGATGCCGCCAGAATGGCTGAAGCCGAAGTTTACGCTCCGGCGTCTTTCCAGATGGCTGCCGATACTTTGAATGCTGCTAATGCCGCTAAAACTGAAGCTGATGGCAAGTTCGCTCTCTTCAGAAGCTACAGCAAGGCCAAAGCTCTCTATATTAGCGCTGATGCCCTTGCTCAACAAGCAGCTGCTGACGCCGCTACTGAAAAAGAGAAGGTCAGAGTCGAAGTCGATGCCATGATTAAAGACGTCCAGACACTAATTGATAACGTAACCACCGCTTTGAAAAAAGCCCCCCGCGGTAAAGGCAATAAGGCCGATATCGCCTTGTTAGAAACACAGTTAGCCGGCGTAACCACCAATTTCACCGATGCCCAAAATGATTTCGCCGCTGGCAAGTATATGGTCGCCAAGAACAAGCTGGCAAGCGTTGTCAACCAGGCTACCGATGTCATGAACCAGATTGAAGCCGCCAAAGCTAAAAAAGCTGGCAAGTAATTTTTGAATTGTCTTCAATTTAATTCTGAAGGGGACCGCTTTATGGGCGGCCCCCTTCCTAATTTAAACCTGATTTGATGGTTGTGAGGCGATGAGGGGAAATAATAGACCGATTATATTGTTCTTAATTATAATTTTGTGTATGTTCATTGTAGGGGGATGTGAAAAAGCCCCCACCTGGAGGCTCGATAAAGCCAAAAAAGATCTTGAAAACGCCTCCAAAGCCGGGGCGCTTCGCTATTCTGAAAATCGATATCGCGAAGCCGAAAAAACAATGAAAGCCGGATGGATGGAGATGGCATATCAGAATGGTAAAATCGCGCTGTTTCGCAATTACCATAAAGCGGATTCATTGCTGACTCTGGCTTCCGATATTGCTATAAAAGCCGCCGCCGAAACCGATTCTATAATTAATCATCTTGATTCATTATCCCGCGTTGAATTAGCCCAGCTTAAACAAGAGCTGATAGAATATAATAATTCCCTTAATGGCTCTCTGGTTATCAGGCAGGCAATTAAATATTGGACTTTTGCGCAACAATCAACCCAAATCGGCGAACAACTGGCTAAAAAAGGCGAATATGAAGAAGCCCGAAAGGAATTCGCGAAAGCCCGTTATCATTTGGGATGGTTGAGTTCTGCTATCGATGAATATGTCGACGATACGGCCTCCAAAATCAAGGTCTGGCGCAACTGGGTGCAGGAAACCATTGAGGAAACAAAAATCAAAGATTGCCACGGTCTTATTGTCGATAAAATGGCTCATAAAACTTATTTAATTCATGCCGGAAAATTGGTTAAAACCTATAATTGCGAACTTGGCTATAATTCGGCTCAGCAGAAGCTTTTCGCCGGCGATGGCGCCACCCCCGAAGGGAGATACTATGTCACCCAGGTTAAATTGAATGGCCATAGCAAATACTATAAAGCCCTCTTGATAAACTACCCCAATGATACCGATAAACGCCGTTTTGCCCAAAATAAGGCTAGAGGGATTATTTCCTCTAAAGCTGGTATCGGTAGGCTTATCGAAATTCACGGCGAAGGCGGGCGTAATGAAGATTGGACCGAGGGTTGTGTGGCTCTTGCTAACCGCGCCATGGACGAAATCGTGGAGAAAGTAGGAGTCGGTTCGCCAGTAACAATCGTTCGCAGGTCGGATATCTGGCCATGAAATCAGCTCTTAAAATTACCATCCCGATTATCCTCGTTTTGGTTGGATCATTTATCGTATATAAATTGACCCGGCCTAAGTATCGCGAGACGGGCGTTGAGCTTAAAGCTCTGCCCGAAGACAGCAAACTGGCTCAAAAAGAGATCGCCAATGCTCGTCTGGCCCTATCCAAATTGAGACCCAAAGGTCAGTATTTGGTGATTAATACCCATGCGAACATTTTAAGTTTACGCACCGAAGACTCGGTTATATTCAAGGGAAATTGCTCTACAGGCTCGGGAGGCGAGTTAATCGATAGTACTACTGGAAGGCGCTGGGTTTTTGACACCCCAAGAGGAATTTTTAAAATCAGCAGCAAAATCTCTCAACCCTGGTGGCGCAAACCTGATTGGGCCTTTATCGAAGAAAACGAACCAATCCCTAAAAACGAAAGCGAACGTCTCGATCCCGAGATGCTCGGCGAATATGCGCTTGGTTTTGGCGATGGTTATTTCATTCATGGCACTATTTATGAGCGCCTTCTTGGCGTCAGCGTAACTCACGGGTGTGTCCGTCTTGGCTCGGATGACCTGAAATTTATCTACGATAAGGCGCCCATCGGCACGCCGCTATATATCTTCTAAGTATGATTAAACGACTATTGATAATAATCGGGTTTGCGGTTCTATCGGTCTCTTTGGTTACGGCCGCCCCCAAAGATAAACCGGTCGCCCCCAAAACCAAAAAGGTGGTTGAGGAAGCGCCATTTGACCGCGTCAGGGCCGAACGGGAGTATAGACAGCTACAAACAGAAATCCATCTGGCCGAATCTAAAAATCTATACTTTGTGATTGATCTTCGCCGTAATTTATTAGCCTTTAAGTTAAAAGGCACAACGGTCTGGAGTGAACCGATTTCCCAGGTTGAGCCCGATTCGTCGGCTTTCGAGCGTTTCGCCAGAGCGTTTGAGACAAAGGACCATCAACTGATGCGGCATATTGTCGGCAAGTTTTTATTTGAGGCTAACAAGAAAACGCCCGATTCGATTCTTGCTATCGTGGGCGAAGCCATGAATCTTAATCCCGCTTTGCTCCAGCGAGAAGTACCCGCGCATTTTCAATTAACCTGGTCTGACGGGTTAAGTCTTGATGTTAGAACTGATATTGTCCCGGCTTATAAGATGGAACCGCTCAAAAAAACCATCGAGCATATCAAACAAGTGCTCGACAAACCTTTTGGCGAAGCAAACCTGACCGTCAAAATGACGCCTGAAGCCGCCCTTACCCTATATCGCGCGGCCGTAATCGGCCTGCCGACCATGATTTATCCGCCGCTCAAATAGCCAGAATTTATCGTCACACAAACGAATTATTATTTGCCCTTTTCGTTTTATCCATCGTATATAGCATTAGTAGTTACGATGAAAGGGGTCAATTATGGTTTATATTCCTTCAACCGCCGCGCATACCGCGGCTGCCCGGATCGCCCAACAGAGAGAAGAGGAAGAAGAAATGGCTAAATATAATTCTGATGATTTAAATGGTTGGGAGTTTAAAATTGTCCGCTCCGGTACTGGCAAATTTAAAAATCAAGAAGCTATTCAGAAACTGTGCCAGGAGGAAGCCCGCGCGGGATGGGAGATGCTGGAGAAGTTCGATGATTACCGTATCCGTTTCAAACGTAAAACGGACATGCGCACAATCAGTTCGCGCCAGGAAATCGATCCTTATCGCACCTACGTCGGAATGAATCCGAACTTCGTCGGGCCGGCAATTGCTCTGGTGTTGATCATTCTATTTATCGGATTCGCTATCGCTGCCAATATTGCCGGCAAAGGCGGAAAGCCGTTCGTGTTGATTGCGCCTTTAATAGCCACATTGTTTATAGCGGTGATTTTTGTAATTCGAATCAAATCTAAAAAATGAAAAAGCGGCAAAAGATATCGCCTAAGTTTTAACGACAATACTCAATATATCACTTTGACAGAGCGGTCTGGCAGATATTTCCTCTTTGAATATCTGCAGTTTATCATACCAGAATTGCGGCCTTTTTGATTTTTCTGCAAACCGCCCAAATTCACTAAAAAAATCATCGAAAGGAATTAATTCATCGGATTTTACGATATCGTATTCGAAAGCAAGCCCTTTTTTCCGCACATATTCAAGCAATATCCCTGCCTGGATATGCCGAAAATGCGAATACCCGACTTCCTTCTGAACATCTAAATACACCTGCCAGGCCAATATAGTATCCCGTTTTGGTTGGCTTCGATCATCGTCGATTGGTTCATCGATTAAAATATAATTTCCGGCCACGCGATACATCTCATCGACAGCTTGATACCAATTGGCCATATGGTGAAGTGAGAACCGCTCCATCACAATATCGATTGACTTATCCGCAACCGCCAGATTTAAGGCATCCATGCATACAGCCAGAGTGCTGTGCCTGTCAATATGGGCGAATGCCCCTTTAACTAAAGCAGGGGAGAGGTCGGCGATTATCAGGTTGTCGCAGTAGGGGACAAGCTCTGCGGAAAAATGTCCGCAGCCGCATCCTATATCTAAAAGCAACCCTGGCTTAAAATTCTTGACCTGATCGAGTATCATCAAGGCCGCCAATCCACCCTTGGTCGAATCAACTCATTTGTTTCGAAAAGCTGTCTGATTTCATCAAAGTTATCATCAGGTCTTAAGGTTAACTCAGCCATTCTATCAAGAACCGCCAACAAGTCTGAAGTGAAATCTTTCTCGCTTTTTATTGCCGGCCAATCATCCCAGGGGAGAATCTCAATTTTATTCAAAGCCAGAAAATCGCGCACCAGATCGCCGCCGATGAAATCAAGTCCTCTCATTTCAAATATTCCATATTGCATCGGGTCCGATTTTCCCGCCCGGCATTTTCGCCAAGCCTCGCCGCCGGTAATGAACATCCCCGGAGCCATATCATGCGGATCAAACTGAATCGCCAGTTTCTCCATCTGAAAATCATCCAGTTGAGCGTCAACCATAACCCATCGATTAGCCCTATCATCCCAGTATTCGGCCACCCAGTGGTCCTCATATTTCCCGGGCATGAAATAGACTCCAAATCCACAACGAGCCCGCGCCGGGATTCCTTTATGTCTTAAAATCGATACGAAAAACAGGGTAAAATCCCGGCAGTTACCAACCAGTCTCTTTTCCATCGGCCGTTTAATAGATAGCGGTTGATTATCCATCTCGATTATTCTTTTCAGCTGGCGTTCAAACGCCCTTAAATTGACTTCTTTATCTCTTCGCTCTTTGGGCGTTTGCGCCCCAAAACGATCCATCCAGAATATGTGAATAACCAGCCCCTGAATCGCCTTACATAAATCGGGAATATCTTTGGGCAGCGAGTCTAATAGGTGCGCGAATTCTTTCGGATCCGACACGACGCCCTGATCCGAATAGTATTGTTTTATTTTTAGTATTTTATCTGACATAAATATAACCATACCGCTCACATAAAATATTTATTCTGATTATGCACGAAATCGCCGAATTCCCGCATAAACTTCATTTCCTCATCCGATAATGGCCCTTTTTCCAGCGATTGAATATTTTCACGGAGTTGTTTTATATTACGCGGCGCGTTTAAACAGACATCGACATTATCATTACTTAACACAAACCGATAACACATCCCCGCATCCGGTACCGGCCTGTCCTTTGGCCATCCCTTTGGCCGCCTGGTCAAATAA
>CAZTNJ010000116.1:7055-8784 GCA_964614835.1 uncultured Ignavibacteria bacterium
AACTGATTACGCCCGGTTTATGTTTTGCCAGATATGGAAAGATATCTGTTTCCGCCCCGCGGTGAGCGGCATTGTACCGCATCATGATTATGTCCAGGATGCCTTCATCCATCAACCGTCCGGCGAATTTGCGGTCATGAGTCGAGATTCCTATTGATCTGGCCTTACCCTGATCGCGTATCTGGCAAAGTTCATCTTTTATTTGATCAGGGAATTCTTTTTCCTTCATTACCCCTAAAAATAAAAATACATCGATATAATCAGTTCTCAGCTGTCTCAACCTCTTTTCGAGTGTTTTTATTGTATTTTGTCTTCCCCAGATAAAATTGTACGACCCGGTGGCCACTACGAACTTCTCCCGTTTGCCCTTCATCACATCCTTTAGAACGCCGATCAATTGCGTATCTATGCCGAAACAGAAAAAGAAATTCACGCCATTATCAATGGCCTCATAGATAGCCTTTTTACCAGGTCTATACGTCCCTGAAAGCCCCAGGCGATGAATCTTCGAACCAGTTTGCCCAAACACCGCGGTCTTAAAATCAGTTATCATATTTTTCCACTCCCGTTTATTTGGCCTATCTTAAATTAATTATATATAGGGGATTTTTAGGCCAATATCAGGAAAATTATTTTGTTGTTTTGGAATGATTTATATATTATTATCAGAAAGTAGTAAATAGTTAAACATGGCTTAAATATTTTGAATTTGAGAATAATGAGGACTATATGAATGTAAATCGCGGATATCTAATATGTGCGCTTCTTCTTTTAATGGTCGTTAATGGTTTCGCTAGAACCTCTTATACAGGGTATTCTGGCGCGCCCGGTTCGCGCGGTCAATGCGCCGCAAGTTGCCATGGTGGGTCCGGTGGTACTATTCAGGTCTCCGGGTTTCCGACACAATATTTACCTGGTCAACAATATACGATTAATGTATCTCGGGTTAGCGGTAGCAGTATTAATCAGTTTAACGGCAGCGTTCGGGTGGCTACCGGTAGTCAGAATGCCGGCGTTATCGCCGCATCAACCGGGACTATTACTTATAATGTCGCCGAAGAAACAAACGGTATCCGCTTAGCTTCAGCCAATCAAACAAGCGCCACTTTTTTGTGGACCGCTCCGCAGCCCGGAACCGGGAGCGTGAGGCTGTACTTGGCCGGTATGCAGGGAACAAGCATGTCGGGCGCGAATACCAATCTTGTGCTTACTGCAACCGAACAGACGACTGGAATTGATGGCGGATTTCAAGTCGCGCGCGACTATTATCTTTTAAACAACTATCCAAATCCATTCAATGCCCAGACATTGATTTGCTTTACTTTACCAAAAGCTCAAAATGTAGAAATCGCTATCTTCGATATTGCGGGAAGGAAAATCGCTGATATTTTTAATGGATATCTAAATGCCGGCGACCATTCGACTATCTGGAATGCCGCCGCCAGTCCGAGCGGGATATATTTTTGTCGGATGTCAACCAGGGCTAATTCCCTCACCAAGCGTATCGTTTTGATAAAATAGATTCGCTTGCCATGTTTATTTAGCTGTTATGATGCCGAACGCCGCCGGTAGTTCGGCCTTTTTTATTACTACAATATTATAATTTGCCTATAACCCCTACACCGCCCGGAACCCCCTTCTCGGGTTCTATGTTTATTAATTAAAATAATAATTAGCCGAATCGGCCAAGAACGAGACCTGGCCATCGAGAGAAGGAGAGCCGATGAAA
>CAZTNJ010000117.1:0-8686 GCA_964614835.1 uncultured Ignavibacteria bacterium
CATCAGGCGTGGAAGATACAACCACATTTGTTGGCGTCTCCACTCCCGACACGGTTCGGGGTTTTTCCAGTGGCAAAAGGTTTTCTCTATCTGGCCCTGAAAAAGATTCAACTTTCGATGATGATGATTCGATACTTTCCATCGGTTTTTGAATCTGGCTTGTCGACGGCTCCAGATTGGTTACTTTCATCTCGGGCGGCGCTTCTTCGGCAAACGATTGCCCATCCATGCTAACCACCACCGGCTCAACGCGCGGTTTTGGCCTTGGTTCGGGCGAGGTCTGGCGGGCTTTATCCAGAACCATTTTGCTAATCGCTTTCAATGTGGCAAAAACGCCTTCGCCGGTCGTCGCAACAGCTTCAAAATACGGCAAATTTCGCGGGTTTAAAAGCCGTTGCATTTCGCTAATAGTCGCTACATTGGGAAGATCGCGCTTGTTGTATTGAAGGAGCAGAGGTATGTCGTTTACATCGTAGCCATATTCCGCCAGATTCTCTTCAAGGTTTTTCAACGATTCGATATTATCGTCCATCTTCTCTTTTTGAGAATCCGCCACGAATACCAGTCCATCCACGCCTCGCAGCACCAATTTACGGGTGGCATTGTAGTATACCTGTCCGGGCACCGTGTAAAGCTGGAACTTGGTCGCAAACCCTCTGATAGTCCCCACGTTAACCGGCAGAAAGTCGAAATAGAGCGTCCGGTCGGCGTCGGTTGCCAGACTGATTAGCTCGCCGCGCGTATCCTTAGGCACTTTCGAAAATACATATTGAAGATTCGTCGTTTTACCGGAAAGCCCCGGGCCGTAATAGACGATCTTTGATATTATTTCCTTGAACGCGTAATTTATCGATACCATCGCAATTACCTAGTGGCCGCGAATTTTCGCCAATGCGTTTTTTATCTCCAGACGGACCAAACCGATGTTTACATCTTTATCGGCGACAACGGTTAAAATTCCTAATCCAGCATCTGTCAAAAAAAGCTTGCCCTGCTCCGCTTCGACCGTGATCTGCCGGGGCGATTCATTATTAAGCCGTTCCATGGCTTTGCCCACATTGGCGACAATTGAGGCCGATAACGCGCCTACAGTTTCATCTTCCAGGGTCGATTCCAAGTCGGCGGCGATAATAATACCATCCGCCCCAACCAGCATCGAGCCTCTTATCCCGGAAGTTTTATTTAGTTCGCTCAACACATTAAACATATGGCCTCCGCATTATCTGAATAAAAGAGGATATTTATCGTTCATATGGTTTTTGATCATTTCGGCTGCCTGTCCGATTCTTACCCGCAACAAATCGTCCGTCTCACCGTCGGCGATAACCGCCAGAGTCCAGTTGTCGAATCGATGAACCGTCAACCAGCTATCTTTATTCTTAACCACCACCATGTTAGCCTGGTCTTCACCCAGTCTTTTGAGCATGACGTTGATTTGTCCAAGCATCAACAGAATTAACGGCGAATACACTTCCGCGTCGACTCCGCCGCGATTCCAGTGGTCTATTACTAACCCTTCGTTGTCGATTACGGCCACCGACTTAACCCCGCGATATTCGCCCAGATATTGCATGGCGCCGCGAAGTTTGTTATCGTATTTTTCGGTTTTTACAGCCAGCATATTTAGAACTCTGTTTGTTTGAATATTTCGTTTATCTTCAGTTTTAATGAACCCAGATTTATATCATCCCTGGTTGCGATAACGATCAATAACCGCCCGCGATCGAATATCCACAACTTGGATTGTTCGGCCTCGACTAATATCTCTCGAGGCTCACCAAAATTGATCCGACTGATAGCCTGACTCGCGCCATCATAAGCGGCTGTTGCCAGCGCTCCCAGTTCTTCGCGAGATATTATGCCGTCAAAATGCCCCTCCACGACCATCCCGTTCTTGGCGACCGCCACCACCCCCAGTACGCGGGGCAGTATTTTGATAATTGAAAGCGCGTGGGATAGGTTATATTTATACTTTGTGGGCGCGGAAGTTGTCTGCCCTTTGGGCTGGGCCTTCTCTACCACTATTGGCTCCACTACGGCGGCATTGCCGGCTGAGGGCAGCGTCTCGAGTTTTATTATAAGATTATTTACCGTATCATTCTTGGGATCCGATATATGCAATTTTTCGAGAATATGCCTGGCCCGGTTGAGCTGCCCTTGCATAATCAATATTTCAGCCTCCAGCACGTCGACCGAACGGGTTCTGCCGCCGACCGCGATCGCTTTCTGAAGCTGATATGCGGCTTCGGCATGATTGCCTTGATCCAGATTTATCTTGGCCATTACGATAAAAGCCGAGCTGTAATCGGGATGCTTTTCTATCCCCTTACTGCAGATCTCAAAGGCTTTGGCATACAATCCTTTTTTCCGATAAGCCTCGGCCAACGCCGCGAAGATCTGACTATTGGGATCGGCATCCAAAATCTTCTGACACTTGGCAATCCGCTCGTCAATCTCTGAAAAATCCATTTTCGTCATACTTCCCATATCTTCTTTATCGACAAAATCCCTAAGTTTCACAAGGTTAATTAACTCAAATTTTCCTTATAAAGCAGTAGCCCTATCATTAACGCAATGATAAAAATCAAGTCAAGAACCGCGAAAACAACTGCCTTAAAGTATCCGGCATCGATAAAAGTCAAAAATCCCAGAACAGTCCTTAAAAGTAAGGCGCCGAATGATATCAAGAATAATGACCATGGCAGGCCGAGTTTGCCGCCCTTCATCGTGTTGTAAATCAGATAACTCGTGTAAAGGCAAGCGACAATGAGCGCCATCGTCAACAAATAATAAAGATATCCAAACCAGGTCGGGGTCAATAGATAAAACTCCCCCGCCAATGCGTATTCGGGAATCGCCAAAATCGCCAGGCACGACAAAGCAATTGCCTTTATCTTATTCATTGCCTCCTCTTAGCGTTCGGGCAAATTCATCTTCTAAGCCATATTTCATCGCCAGCTGTTTGCGGCTGGTTAAATCATTATGAGTTTGGATTTTTATCTGCGAAAGCGTCCGTTGATATAGTTTATTACCAAGATATTTCTGAATAATCATCAAGTAATCCGTCATCAGGTCGGTGAAATTAGCTATCAACCGATGAACCCATACTTCTTTGGGAAGCGATTTCGCCAATTTGAGCAACAGGTCAAAATCAATTTCGCCGTCCCGGCCATGCATCTGATCGGCCAATAGCGGGTACTCGGATTTTCGCTCTTGGAATGTCTAATAATATATCCGCTCGCCTTTGACTCCTAACTTATCCTTAAGACTCATAAGAATGATTCCAAAGTTATGGCGATAAATATTCGCAAGTAATCTGACCAACTCCTCCGATTCATCCACTTCGACTTTTTTAGCGACCACGATTTTACCGATTTTAATCAAACCCTGGGCCAGCAGGTTCGCCAGAGATTTCGATGTCAGGAACTGGTCAAGCAGGGATTCGCGTAAGATATCTCCCATCTTTTTTCCCGAACCGATACAGGCCATCACGATAATATCGTTTCGCGATAGCTTTATATGGTCCGAGTTAAGTAACGGATTTTTCTCCAATTCCAGCACCGCCTCATCAGGCGGAAGGATTTTTTGTAATTCGACCCATTCATCGATACGACGGGTACCTTCCATGATTATATTCATCGGGTTAAGTTCGGTTTGAATCGTCTCTGGCGGCGGCGCTTTGCCCTCGATAAAACTGAATTCGCCGTCTTTCCAACCGAACAACCCGTAAATTATCTCCTCGATTTGCATTCGCAGGCAGTCGATTATTTCCTCGCGCGTGAATAATCGCATTTCGACCAGGGCCGCGCCAATTTTCTTGCCGTCTTTTTTCTCGGCAAGGACTTTATCCAAATCAGCCTTCGAAATCCTTCCCATTTTAAGCAGCAAGTTACCGAATAGGTCTTTTTCTTCTGTGGATGTGGCGTATATCGTGAATCCGCCGCGGAAATAGATATCCTTCCGGCTGTCCCCTTTAGAAACTACCAGCACACCGGTTTTCTTGGTGGAAAATATCAGCTGAAAAATATCAGGAAGCGATACTGTTCTTAAATTCCCGCCAAATCCCATGTTGCCTGCCTTCGCTATCTCGGCTCGATCATGTGATCGATTTTAATATCAGATTCCTCGAACCTGATTCGAAACGATCCGGCAAAACTTGTCGCCCAGGTTCTTTCGTTTAGATAAGTCAATTGTGCCCTTTTTTCCAGTGAAACCGACCCGTCAAATCCCTGGCTGAAAACAACGATTTCGGGATTCGCGCTTTTAAGCTTTTCATAAACAATCCCGTATGGTTGAACCGACCATGGCAATTCGATCAGAACCGAGGGCATTATCGCCCCATCCGCCATTACAGATTCCATATTTCCAGCCAGAATGCATTTCCCACCCGCCATCTTCAGGCTAAAGAAAATACTGCCGGTCGTCAATTCCTTATTATTATCGGATAGGATTTGCCCAACATTAACCTTATCATTCAAAATAAATTCCCTTGTCAAATAAGGGCTTACACCAAGAGTATCGGCCTTTGTCCTATATTCTATATCACTATACTGCAAAATATTGCCAATTCGGATTTTTTTCGCCAAAGTTCGAATTCTATCGGTATTATTCGTAAAAAGCGTATCGATTCTATTTATTCCTGCCCTTCCTAAATATGGCGCCAGGGTCACTTTTAACTGTTCGCACGATTCGGCTTCGTGACAATCATACCATAAGTAGTGATGGCCTTCGAACGCGCTATAAAGCACCGCCCTGTCAGTTCCGCAATCTATAAACGTCAACGATTCGCTTTCGGGTCCGCGCGCGAGTCCAGTCGCGAATATTCCGATTATGGAAATCCCGGCAAGTACAGCGGCCTTTTTGCTGAATCTGCGTATGAAAAGTAACTCACCTAATAAATAAACTATAGTATAGAATAAGATAATCTTTAAAACGCCCGGCGGATTGATATCAATAACTGCGAAAGGCAAATTAGCGAAAAAACCCAGCAGCGGTTTTATAATTTGCAGCGGCCATCTAAGGATACTCGCGTAGATCAAATTCGCTGTCCCGCCGATAAGGATAAACGGCAAAAATAATATTCCGGCCACGGTAACCACACTCGCCAGCAACAGCATCGGCAAATTGGCAATAAGCCCGGCCATCGGCAGCCTTTGAAAATACTGCGCGGTTACCGGCAATACCGCTATTTGCGCCGCGATTGTCGTTACTAAAGCCGCCAATATAACTCTCGCGATTTTCGAAAATACTCCATCTCCCAGAAATATGAGCGAAT
Organism: uncultured Ignavibacteria bacterium; assembly: GCA_964614835.1. Classification (GTDB taxonomy): domain Bacteria; phylum Zixibacteria; class MSB-5A5; order UBA10806; family 4484-95; genus JAAYTW01. Next base: position 5,276 of record CAZTNJ010000117.1, read on the forward strand.
TGATTTTCGGCACGAAATATATTATCCCGGCGCTGGCCGCCATAGACAATTGAAACCCAATACTGAATAGCCACAGAGGTCGCCAGATTAGTATAATCAGCCCGGCAAATCCCAGAAGACCCAACGCGTCCGCGTTACGTCTTCGATAAAATCCGATTAAACCAACCGATGCCATCACGGTAGCCCGCACCACCGAAGGTTCATTGCGCGTTAGAAAACTAAATAGGATTACCGCTGCAAGAGTAACCATTATTCTGACACCTCGATTGGTTCGAGCCAATATCCAGATAAAAAACGCCGCGACGATCGCCACATTAGACCCTGAGACCGCCATTAGGTGCAATGTTCCAGTATCCGAAAATAGTCTTGCGATATCATCGGGAATCTCCCGCCTTTCCCCAAGCGTCAATCCTGCCAGTAACGATGATAGTTCGGGCGACAGATTTTCTTTGTAACCTTCGATATATGTACTTCTGATTGGATCGACAATTTTATTTATAAAATATTCATAAGGTCGTTTTAGGAAAGGATTTTGGCTTACGCTGTCGACCGATAAATCCTCTTCACTGCTTAAAACCATCATCGCGAATATCTCATAATTGGCCAAATAATTCGCGTAATCGAATCCACCCGGCACCCGGGCTTTACCCGGCGCAAACAAATACCCATCGAATCTAACTTTATCTCCAAATGAAAAAATGTTGGTTGTCTTGTTGATTTTTACCAAAACTTTACCGCTTGAAAGAAACGGCCTTTTTCGCCAGATCAATGAGTCGACGCTGATTGTAAGATAAGTCTTATTGATTCTAATATCGGGCTCTTCGATTATCTTACCGCTAACGGTGCTTCTGCCGCCATATTCGGCGATTTTCTTAACATGATTAGGCGGGAAATTATCTACTGCCAATCTATACTGAAGGACACCCCCCAAAGCCAAAGCGACATAAAACAAAATCGAGGCATATTTTGATATTCTTTTAACTCTAAAATATACACCAATAAATAAAAGCAGTATCGACAACCCAAATATTAATGGCGCCGATATAGATATTAAGATTCCCAAATAAATACCAATCGCGTAGATTACCAGAGCTAGTAAGGCCGGTCTATTGGTGAACAAACCAGGTTTATTTGATTTTTGCATTATACTCGGACAATAGCTCGGTTAAGGACCGCCCGGGTTTCTTATGCTGTTTTGCAGTTTTATCGATTATCGGTAATCTTCCGGACAGGTCGATTTCCAGCGCCGATGAGACCATAACCAGTGATCTGGATATTTGGTAATGTATCTGGCCAATTGATCGCTGTATGCCTGGGTCAACCTTTTAATGTCATTTTCCTTATCTGTAGTCTTTTCGACTGTTATCGGCCCCTCTATATATAAAGTATGATGATCCAGGCCCTCCCGCACAAATGCTCCATAGAAAATCGGCGTATTCGTTTTCAACGCGAAAGCGGCCGGGCCTTTGGATGTTGACGCCGGTCTACCGAGGAAATCGATTATAACGCCATCATTACCGGCGTCTTGATCCGATAACATTGCCACGCCGCGTCCGTTCTTTATCGCCGCGAAAACGCCTCGCGCGGCCACCCCGATTTCGATTAAACCGATTCCAAAAATCGCTCGATGTTTATTCATCAAATCATTGACAAGGCTATTATGCTGGATACCCACTAAAAAATCAATCGGCCAACCTGATTGAGCCAAATATGCCCCCATCATTTCCCAACTTCCGAAATGACCCGATATCATCACTGCGCCCTTGCCGGTTTTAAAATATTCCTTCAACGGCTCCCCATTAACAACCTTGATATTTTTTGAGAGGTCTTTCTTAACTAGACTGGGAAACATCGCCAATTCCATCAAAGTACGCCCAATATTGATATAGGCGCGTCGGGCTATCTTTTTATACTCCTTTTCGGAATAGCGGTCCCCGAAAGATTTGCGTAGATTGTTTAACGATACATCCCGTCGATATCGAATTACCGAAAACGAAAATATCCCAATTAAATCTCCGCAGCGAATCCCCATTCTTACAGGCAAGATATTCACCAGAGCGACGAGGATTCTTATGAAGAAATATTCTATTTTATGTTGTAAAGCTTTGGTCATTATCCCAGATTCTTTCTAATCGTTTCCATTCCTTCTTCTTTTTTCTCACCTGGTATAATTTTAACACATATAATAACAAAAACACAACAGCCAACATTGGAAAAAACAACCGAGAATCGAAAATAAACAGCACAAATCGATATTTGCGAGCGGTTTGATTTTGCCATTGACTTATCCATTCGTAATATTTGTAGCCGCTGGTCTTGGAAAATGCTTGATAAAAGTTTCCGCTCTGTCCGTATTCGGCAAAAAAATCGGGGAAAAAATCCATTCCCAAATCGCGCGCCAACGATGTTACCGCCAGATACGATTCGGCGTAGGCCAGACTTGCTTTGGCCCCGCCAAATCGATTTAAACTTTCCAACTCAATCAGTGATATCAATCCGCTTCCCCAGGCCGCCTGGGTCAATAAGATATCTTGCTCGAATCGCCATTCCCCCGACATCATCTGACAAAACCCCTCTTCGAACCAGCGCGGTAACCACTTCCCTGCCACCGCGTCATCGAGCGCGATATGAGTCAGTTCATGACCAAGCAGTTCATTGAGAGACTTGCCCACAGGAAATAATCTTGGCGATTTGACAACTATCAACCGCCGTTCTTTTATGGCCACGGCTGCTCCCCAATCTGGAACTTCCCCCCCTACGGCACTGTTAAATGAATATGGATCTATGGCAATTACCACATATACCGTGTCTTTTATGGCAATCCCGGTTGTCTTAAGCAGCAACTCGGAATAGTGCTGTAGAGCCTTTTGGGCGACCAGACTATCATCCCCAGCCGCTTCTATATGGAATGTGGTTGCATGAGATATGCCATACAAGCCGGACGCTGATACCAATAAAAAGAATATCAGCGTCCGAAAAATTTTCCGGGCTGCCTTATTCAATCGTATACGATTCACCCGGATTTAAGATTATACAATCTGAACCATGATGTTTGGCTTTCCTGGCAAATTCCTGCGCGTCGGCCTTAATCAAATCGAACGTGTTGTAGTGCATCGGAATAACTCGTCGCGGGTGGAGAAACTCAACCGCCTTGGCGGCATCGTTGACATCCATTGTAAAAAAACCGCCAATCGGCAATAGGGCGATATCGATTTTATCAAGTTCGCCTATTAACTTCATATCTAAAAACAACCCCGTATCGCCCGAGTGATAAATCGTTTTCCCGCCTATTCTGATTATAAATCCGGCCGGATTTCCGCCATAAGCTAGTTCGCCTCCCAGCGTCGAACCATGATGCGCGATCGTCAGTTTAATCGAACCAAACGGCAATTTGCATCCGCCGCCGATTTG
>CAZTNJ010000118.1:0-8645 GCA_964614835.1 uncultured Ignavibacteria bacterium
TTCATTTCTATCGCGTTTAAAGCGTGGCGTTATCATCTGCGATGGAGCGATGGGCACTTACCTGAATCAAAAAGGAATCTCCTATGATCGGTCATTCGATGAATTGAATTTATCCAGGCCTGATTTAATTAATCAAATTCATCGCGAATATATCGAGGCGGGCGCGGAAATAATCGAAACAAATACATTCGGCGCCAATTCGGTCCGACTATCGAGTTATGGCCTGGAAGAGAAAGTCCGCGAAATAAATATCAAGGCGGTTAAAACGGCCCGCGAAGCCCGCGATATTTCCGGCAAGGATGTGCTTATTGCCGGCTCGATAGGGCCGCTGGGTAAACAACTCGAACCCTACGGTAAAATCAACAAGGAAGCGGCCAGAGGTATTTTCCGCGAACAAATCGAATCTCTTCTTGAAGGCGGTATCGATTTATTCATGATCGAAACAATCGCTAATTAGGAAGAGATGGAATTGGTTGTAGGAATCATTAAAAAAACCTGCGATCTGCCGATAGTCGCCCAGATGACTTTCACCGCGGAAGGGATGACTTTACTTGGTAATAGACCTGAAGATGTAGCCTTACATTTAGTGCCTTTAGGCGTCGATGTCATCGGCGCGAATTGTTCGGTAGGGCCTCAAATGATGCTTGAAGTGATTCAAATACTCTGCGAGTTTGGAACGACTTATGTGTCGGCGCAACCGAACGCGGGTCTGCCCAGATTATACAACGGCCGCTTCGTATATTTCTCGTCGCCTGATTATTTAGCCGAATATGCCCGTAAGTTCGTTCAGGCCGGAGCGACGATTGTTGGCGGATGCTGCGGGACCACGCCTGATCATATAGCCGCCATCGCCAAAGCCCTGAAAGATATTCATCCAGCTCCGGATAAAATTGGCGGCCCGGCCGAAAAAGAACGAATCAACGCTCGACCCGTCCAGGATGAGAAAATAGTCCAAACTGTTTCGCCATTCTTGGAAAAGTTAAATCGGGGATTTGTCGTTTCCGTCGAACTGGATCCGCCGAAAGGCTCCAATCCCGAAAAGTTGATAAAGGTTACTGCCGAGTTGAAACAGATTGGAGCCGATGCCGTCAATATTGCCGATTCGCCATTAGCTCGCGTAAAGATGTCTTGTTTGGCGCTGGCGTATTTAATTAAACAATCTGTGGATATAGATATAATTCTGCATTTCACGACACGCGACCGCAATCTTATGGGGCTTCAAGCTGATTTACTGGGGGCGCATGCGGTTGGAATCAAAGACATACTCGCGTTGACCGGCGATCCACCATCACTGGGCGATTATCCGCAGGCAACAGCCGTTTATGATGTTGATTCAATAGGATTGGTAAGCATCATTCAGAAATTAAACTCCGGTTCCGATTTTTTTGGAAATTCGATTGGCAAACCTACCAACTTCTCCATAGGCATCGCGTTTAATCCAACGGCCCCGGATTACCGATTGGAACTTTCAAGATTAGAGCGGAAAGTTATGGCGGGGGGCCAATATGTATTCACCCAACCCCTGTTTGATATCGATTTGATTAAGCGAAGCGTTGATGATATCGCGAAATTCGGCCTTCCGATAATGCTGGGAATTTTGCCTTTGGTTAGTTACAAGCACGCCGAGTTTTTACACAACGAAGTCCCCGGTATAATGATTCCAAACGGGCTTCTCGACAGAATGAACAAAGCTGGGGAAAAGTCAACGTCCGAAGGGCAAGATATCGCCCTGGAATTGATAGAGAAATCGAAAGGATTAATAAAAGGGCTTTACTTGATGCCTTCTTTTGGCAAATTCGAAGTCTCGATGAATATTATAAAGCAAATCGCCCGCTAATCCTTTTTTACCCCTCAGATAATACTTTGTGCATCTTTTCACAAGCCATTAATATATAATAATTTAGATTGACTTGATCGGTGTTGCCAGATAATATCTACTCTGTGTTAACTGTAATTATTTTTTTCGAATTTGGAGTTAGTAAATGGAAGATAAATTTTTACCCAAAGAAAGAGTAGAACGTCTGATGGAAGGGCGGGAAATCGACCGGCCGCCCGTTAGTTGCTGGCAACATTTCTATGATCAGGAATGGTCAGCCGAAAAGCTTGCCAAAGCGACTATCGATTATCAGAATAAGTATAATTGGGATTTCGTTAAAATCAATCCGCGCTCGTCATACTATGTCGAAGGATGGGGCGCCAAATTCAAACATTCGGGAAAACCGGATGAGAAACCAGTATACGAATATGCGCCGGTTAAATCTGTTCAGGATTGGCTGGCTATCAAACCGCTGGATATTGGCGACGCGGCGTTTGGGGAACAACTCAAGGCTACTGATTTGATTTCGCGTCAACTCGATGATAAGATCGATTTCTTTCAAACCGTTTTTTCGCCGCTTTCGATAGCTGCCGATATGACCGGCTCAGATGATGAATTTAAAAAGCTGTTTGGCTCTGGGCTTAATTTGGAAAGCGCCCTGGAATCGATTACAGCCACGCTTGAGGATTATGTCGATGAATTGCTTCGTATCGGAATCAGCGGAATATTTTTTGCCACTACCGAATGGGCCACTCGCGATAATATTACCGAAGAGCAATACTTAGAATTCGGCCAACCTTACGATCTTCGGATACTTAGAGCCGCCAGGCCGGCTAAATTCAACATCCTGCATGTTTGCCGGCGATATAATATGTTGCCGTTTTTCAAACATTATCCGGTCGAAATTCTAAGCTGGAATAAATTCGAAGAGGGAAATTTGGATTTCGCCCAGGCCGATAAAATATTCAGCCAGGTTTTTTTAGGAGGCGCCGATCATCTGACATCGCTACTTACCGGAACCCCGAAGGATGTCCGCCAGCAGGTGAAAGAATCTATCGCTGATGCGGGCGACCATCCATTGCTGGTTGGTCCGGGATGTTCTCTTAAATTGGGTACGCCGGAAATCAATATCCGGGCTTTGCGCGAAGCTGTTTATTAAGGATTGCTTATGGATGAATATATGCCGACTATCGGCGAATCCCAGCTTTTAGGATTAATCGATGATTTTCTAAAAACCTCCCGAAACATGCAGAACGCGCTCGATAGCATAGTAGCGCTTCTGGCGGCGAATTTCAAGCATTTTACCTGGACCGGAATTTATCTCTATGAATCTGGCGTATTGAAACTTGGCCCATACAGGGGAGAGCCCTCGCCGCACACGAAAATCGAACTTGACAAGGGGATTTGCGGCGCGGCATTCAGGGAAAAACGGACTATCATTGTCGATGATGTCAACGCCGACCCGCGGTTTCTGGCATGCTCACTTTCCACCCGATCTGAAATCGTGGTGCCGATATTCGTTAGGAAAGGGAACCCAGTAGGGGAGATTGATATAGATTCGGATATTCCAGCTGCTTTTTCGTATTCTGATAAGGCGATATTAGAGAAAGTCGCCGCCCGATTAGGGGAGATGTTTTAGCAAAGCAGGTCCGAACCCCGTGGTTAGGACAATTGATATTATATAATATCTACTTTCAAAGCGCCGTTATGAATCCTTTTCTGACGGCAATATAAGAATTCGCTTTAGCGATTGCATAGATTACCCCTTTTATTGTTGTTCTAATTGAATTATTTTATCCACCCGATCATTTTTATAATCAACAACGATTTTCTGAGAATGATTATTCTTGTCGCTAATATACAATTTATTATCAGTTCTAAATGTCATACCCCGCGGTTCGACCCCTTCAGGTAAAACCGTTTCTCCAATAGTCCCACCTGTGGTCGGAGAATATCTGATGACCGAATGCTTTTCGGGCCAGTATGATATTAACTCGGTTCCATCCGGCGAGAATATTGCCCCAGTTGATTCTATAAACGGAGATACGATATTTTTCGTTTTGTAATCTACTACGAAAATATAATCTCCGGGCCGCAATCCATTGCTGCTATCCGTAGTTTTACCCTTAATTAGAATCAAATCCGAATAAGCATCACGAATATATTTATAACCCTGCCAACCAATACTCGAGATGTTTATAGAATCGACCGGATTGAGCTCAGGAAGCGAATAAATAACGGCCCAGAAGATATTATCTATTCTAGAATACTCTACATTTACTAAGTTCATATTATCGTTTGATATAAATGTTAGAGTCGGCGAAGTCACATTAATATCCATACCGGTACGAGTGGCAATTAAATTAAGAGAAGAGCCATCTAAAACATATGTGATCATTTTATCTTGCTGCTCTTGAAGCGCAGCTTCATTATAATGTTGAGATAAAATACGTCCGGCTAAACATGATAGCAAAATGTATTTTGAATCTGGGGAGATTATCATCTCTGCATGGTCACCAAAGTAGTTTTCGTAAGGTAGGTCGAATGATTTCCTTGTATTAATTTCATATACATGCATATAGATCGGCCCTAATGGAATATTTACTTCCTGATAAAATATCCGATGATTTATCGGGTCATAAAGGCTCCAATCGATTCCCTTCGCGAAAATTGAAGAAGTTATGGGAATTGAATCAATGCGAATTCCGCTTCCGTTTTGCCAATCAAATTTCAATATTTCTATATAATCACCCGGAGCATCCATAGAATAATCTATAATCGGGGCGGCATTTTCGCCATAAATAGCATTGGCAATTATTAGTATAGAGATTACTGATATAAATGTTCTCATATTATCCTCCTTAAAAGCCTCTTATCAATCTATGGATTTCCATCGCGTCGTCTGCATAACAGCAAAGCAGGTCCGAACCCCCGTGGTTAGGACAATTGATATTATATAATATCTACTTTCAAAGCGCCGTTATGAATCCTTTTCTGACGGCAATATAAGAATTCGCTTTAGCGATTGCATAAATTACCCCCTTTATTTCTCAGGCTCTTTCACAATAATATATTCATTATCATTTCTTTTCATTTTAAATCCCAATTTTCTAAGCGCCCCAGACGCAACGTTCCGAATTGGAAAATGAAGCTCTCCTTCTAAAGGCCCAAAATCGCTTTTATAAAGGATGGAGAAAGTATCTGCAAGGGCATTTTTAAATAAATATATATCTGCCGTATCAGCCATTTGGCGAAGCGATTCTATGGCATCTAATCTAAGCCAGTTATCTTTGCTTTCATTGAATATATTTACGATTTTCGCATGCCGCGTAGTATCGCCAACATAAAAGGCAATAATTATCAATCTTTCTTTTAACTCGCCTGTTGAAGTATCTATCGCACTTTCTAGAATCTCTGCTTTGTTTATATATAGTTTTATCAATCCATTAAGGTATTGCCTCTTTAAAAATTCGCTGGCCGGGGCATATGAGCCTCTTGCTGTTTTACCCCTAAAAGGATTCAGTATTTCATCATTCAGGCTTTTCATAAGCATATTTATTGCTTTTATCGTATCTATATCCGTAGAATTCAGTAATCTATGCACGCCTGCTTCTCTGTTCATGCAGTCATTGCTTTTTAATAAAGAATCAACCTGTTGGAGTAATAGTTCGTTACCAAATGAGTATGTCGATTTAATATTGTATAAAAGTAAAAACATAAAGAAATATATTATTAGATTGCTTACGTTTTGTTTGAACTTTAGATTTCTCATATTATTCCCCTTAAAATTGGTGTCCAGAATTTGCAAAGCAGGTCCAAACCCTCGTGGTTAGGACAATTGATATTATTTCCTATCCCATTTCATTCTGAATATTTGCTGATTGTATACTGCATACACCTACGCGACCTGACGGAAAGCCAGGCTACCTTTTTTCTCTCACCGAGGCCATTATCGCCAATTCATGTTATTATGTCAAAACCCATTTTTATACCATTTTAGCTAAAATTCAACAAAATTATTGACTTATGTTAGCCAATTTTATAAAATAACATGATGTGGTTTGGGCCCATAGCTCAGTCGGTTAGAGCAATTGACTCATAATCAATGGGTCCCAGGTTCGAGCCCTGGTGGGCCCAGTATGAAGGGCAATTAGCTCAGCTGGTTAGAGCGTTCGGTTCACATCCGAGAGGTCACTGGTTCAAGTCCAGTATTGCCCAGTTGAAAACGAAAAGAAGGCCAGGTGGATGAACATCCTAACAAAAATACCCGCGAATTATTCATCCCCAATAAAGATATGTATTCACTTTTTAAGGTGCGCCGAAGTTTGCGCACCTTTTTATTTTGAGGATCACCTATGCAAGAAGTGTTAAATTTGTTGATGGAGTTACAGGTTATCGATGAGGATATGGGAGAGCTCGACCGCTCCAAGGTCTATCTTCCCGAAATGATCGCTAACATTAATAACGAAATCATGGCGCTGGAGGCCGAAATCGCCGATAACGAACAGAAACTTCTGGATGCCCGCAAACGCCAGAAAGAAATCGAAATCGATATCGAAACCGATAAAGAAGAGCTTGGCAAATATCAAAAACAGATGAAGGTCATTAAGACCAACAAAGAGTATGATGCCCTGGTCGCCGAAATTGATACCCGCAAACAGCGAATTAGCGATAACGAAGATGAAATCCTTAAGCTGATGGGGATTATCGATGAATGCACCGAAAAACTGGGCGGATTGAAAACCAAACTCGATGAAACCCGCGAAAACACAAAGACCCATTTGGAAAATTTAACTTCCGAAATGAGCACCCTGGAATCCAAAATCAATAGCAAAGTAAAACAACGCGGCGATCTGGTGAAAAATATCGACCGGCGGGTATTATCGATGTATGAACGTATCCGCAAGGGCAAAGGCAGTATGGCGGTCGTGCCGATTCGCAAGCGTTCCTGCGGCGGCTGTTATAAACAAATCCCCCCTCAGATGATTCAGGAAATCCGGCGCGGCGATAAAATATTTACCTGCGATAGTTGCGGCCGCATTCTTATCTGGACCGACGAGGAAGAATGAGTCGAAAGTTATCGTATAAATCAAAAATAGAACCTTTACATGAGGGCGCAGCAAGCTGCGCCTTTATGTTTATCATGCAACCTGTAAATCGATTTACGGGTTGTTTATAGCCAAGGAGAATTTCTATGTTTAATGATTTTGAATTAGCCTTAACATTCGATGACGTCCTGCTTACGCCGGCTTATTCGGAAACCTTGCCTAAAGATGTCAAACTCAAGACTCGTCTCGCCAGAGATATTTATCTTAATATCCCCCTGATGTCATCGGCGATGGATACAGTTACCGAGGCCAAACTGGCTATCGCGATCGCCCGCGAAGGAGGAATCGGCATCATCCACAAAAACATGTCGATTGCTTTACAGGCCGAAGAGGTCGACAAGGTTAAGCGATACGAATCCGGCATGATTGTCGATCCTATAACAATGGGTCCTCAGGCTCGCGTCTCGGAAGTTTTGGCTTTGATGAATAAATATTCGATTTCAGGCGTACCCATTACTGAAAATGGCAAACTGGTGGGAATCCTAACTAACCGCGACTTACGTTTCATCCCCGATACCAGTGTGGCTGTTTCCGAAGTTATGACCAAAGAGAATCTGGTTACTGCCCCCGAGGGAATAGATATCGAGCAGGCGAAATATATCCTTCATAAACACAGAATCGAAAAACTACCGATAGTCGATTCGCAGGGGATACTGAAAGGGATGATTACATTTAAGGATATCAACAAGAAACTGCAGTATCCCGATGCCTGTAAAGATTCGCGCGGCCGATTGCGAGTCGGCGCCGCGGTCGGCGTCTCCCCCGATTTGCTGGAACGAGCGGCCGCATTAATTCAAGCTGGAGTCGATATCTTGGCCGTCGATTCATCGCATGGGCATTCAAAAGGGGTGCTTGATGCTGTTACCAACTTACGCAAAAAATTCTCCGATATCGCCATTATCGGCGGCAATGTGGCCACGTCCGAAGGCGCAGAAAGTCTTATCGAAGCGGGCGCGGATGCGGTCAAGGTCGGTATCGGCCCTGGTTCGATTTGCACCACTCGCGTGGTAACCGGCGCGGGAGTGCCGCAGATATCAGCGATTATGCAATGCCGCGAATCCGCAGGCAAGCATGATATCCCGCTTATCGCCGATGGTGGAATCAACTACTCCGGCGATATCGTGAAAGCGCTGGCGGCGGGCGCCAATTGCGTTATGGTTGGCTCCTTATTCGCCGGTACCGAGGAAGCTCCGGGGGAGACCATCCTGTTCGAAGGACGTTCGTTTAAAGTCTATCGCGGTATGGGTTCTATTGAAGCTATGAAAGCCGGGTCCGCCGATCGCTATTTCCAGGAAGAGAACTCATCCAAGATGGTACCGGAAGGCGTAGTCGGGCGAGTGCCGTATAAAGGGCCGTTGTCCGAATCGGTATTCCAACTGATGGGCGGAGTGAAAGCCGGGATGGGAATCTGCGGCGCCAAAGATATCGAAACGCTTCATAAAACCGCCAAATTCGTGCGAGTGACTCAAGCCGGCGTAAAAGAAAGCCATCCGCATAGCATTATAATCACCAAAGAAGCGCCCAACTATCGCGTCGGCGGATAAAAATATTTTGTAGGGCAAGACCCCTGCGGTCTTGCCAATATCTCTTTATCAAAATCCCATCAACCGTAGGGTAGAACCCTTTTTTGTGCTTCGGGAACTACGATTCCCGAAGCCAACCGCCCCTCAACCACCCCGTTTCTCGTTCCGGTAGCCAACAGTAGGGCAGAACCCTTTAGC
>CAZTNJ010000119.1:0-8535 GCA_964614835.1 uncultured Ignavibacteria bacterium
AATCGGCGACACTTTCAAACGGAAAGATGTCAGCGAATAACTCGTATACCGATATATCCGGTTGCATCGATTGCAGGCGTTCATAAGGGGCTTTGATATCCGCCAGCGGATAAACCACGTCCAGCGTGCCGAAAAAATCGCCGCAGTTCGGACAGGTCATCGCTTTCGGGTCAGCCGGATATTCATTAGCGCAAGAAACGCATCTTAACTTATACTTCAAATTCTCTCCCATAACGCTTTCGCCAATCGACGTGATTCTGACATCAACTTTTCATAATCAAGATTCGCGAATCGACCATCTTTCAATATTGGCTTTCCATCGATCCAAACCGAATCTGCTTTCTGATTATAAAGTCCATAGAGATAATGGCCAACAATATTGTCAAAGGTTATAGGGGTTGGCGATTGATATCGCCAGAAAACGATATCGGCGGGATAGCCGGGCGCTAAATGGCCGACCTGTTGGCCGGTCAATTTCGTATAAATATCGGGATTACCGTTCAATATGATATCGCCAACTTGACTGAACCCAAAATCGGGATCGCCTTTTATATGACGCGATAAATACAGAGCTGATTTAGCTTCGTTTAATATATCCGAGCCGATACCATCGCTGCCCCAACCTATCGTTACGCCATCATAGTCCCACCATCTGGCAAAACCGACAGCGTTATTTTGGTTTGAGCGCGGGCAAATCGCCAGATTGACTTCATGGTCGCGCAATAATTCGATTTCCGATTTTTCCAGATGGATCCCGTGCACAGCCAGACTTTTTTTGTTCAATAATCCGAATTTGGCGAATCGTTCAGTGGCACGTACGCCATATTTGGCCAGCGATTCTTTCTGGTCGATTAAATCTTCGGCCAGATGGAAATGATAACCAGCGTCGTATAATCTGGTCGCGTCGGCGATTTTCTTAAGGCTATGATCGGATAAGGTTAATGACGCATGAAGGCCTACCATTGCCGATATTTTTTCGCCTTTAACACCGATCGGCCATTTGCCTAAGGCGCCCACCGATTCTTTAAGGGCGGTATCAAATATCTTTTCGCCCTCGCGGTCGGATAATTCAAAGCAAATTGAACCACGTAAACCAACCAGCTTGAACGCTTCGGCGATAAAATCAAGCGAATCTTTAACCGTGAACTGGCTGGCATGATGATCAACTACTGCCGTAACGCCTGCTTGAATCGAATCGCATAGGCCGATAATGGCGGAATAATAAATATCATCTCTACCGAGGGCCTTATCTAATCGCCACCAGATTCTTTCCAGAATTTGCGCGAAATCGCGCGCCGGTTCGCCCGGCACGGCCCAGCCGCGGGCGAAAGATGAATACAAATGGTGGTGTAGGTTTACCAATCCTGGCGTGATTAAGCCATCGCCGAGATTTTCAATGTTCGCATCTGGATACGATCGCTTCAGATTTTCAACCGGGCCGATTTCCAATATTTGACCGCTGCCAATAAGTATTCCGCCCGATTCAAGCATGCCCAGCTTTTTATCGTTAGTAAATATTCGCGGGCCAGTAATTAGTATTTTACTGCTTTTATTTGACAAACAATCCAACCTGCTTAAATGCGACCGCGTCGACCAATCCGAAATCGGTCAGTTTTAACTCTGGGATCACCGGCAAGGCAAGGAAACTTAATGTCATAATCGGGTCTTCTAATTTTGATCCGAGACTGCGGACGGCCGCCCTTAGTCTCTTGGATGCGTCCGCGACTTCGGCCATGGGTCTATCCGACATCAAGCCAGCGATAGGCAGTTTGACATCGGCCAGAATCTCGCCATCGGAAACCGCCACAATACCGCCGCCAATTTTATTGATATGCGTCACTGCCTTGAAAATATCAGCATCATTAACGCCGGCGACTATGATATTGTGCGAATCATGCGCAATCGAGGTGGCAATCGCGCCTTGCTTGATTCCCAAACCCTGTACAAGTCCTTTACCGATTCTGCCGGATGCGGTATGGCGTTCGACCACAAATAATTTTAGCAAGTCGCGCTTGACATCAGAAACGACCTCGCGGCCGTTGAGTTTCGGCTTAACGATTTTATGTTTGGTCACTATTTGATTCGGGATAATTCCGATAGCCCGGCAATTGCCCGGTTTTGCCTTTATATGGAACTCATCGCCGTTTAGCCATTTAATATTGACCGTACTTCTGATAGATGGCTGCGGATGAGGTACATTGTCATAAACCGCCTCGCCGTTTTTACCTATCAACTGTCCTTTCTTGAACACTTCGGTGATATTCATCTGCTTGAAATTATCGAATACGATTATATCGGCCAGCATCCCCGGAGCGATTGCCCCCAGATCCTTCAAGCCGAAATATTCCGCCGGATTAATTGTGGCCAACTGAATTGCAATTACCGGATTAAGACCATATTTTATCGCTTTGCGCACTACGCCATCGATATGACCGGTGGCCATGATGTCAGTTGGGTTATGATCGTCGGTAACCATCATAAATCGCCCCTTGTTCGATTCGTTAACCAGGGGCAGTAGGTCTTTCAAATTACGCGCGGCTGAACCTTCACGAATCATCACATACATACCCAGCCGAAGTTTCTCCTGGGCTTCTTTGAGAGTTGTCGATTCGTGGTCGGATGTAATCCCGGCGGAGATGTAGCCCATCAAATCGGTACCGGTTAAACCGGGCGCGTGGCCCTCAACTCGTTTTTCCTCGGTGATAGCGATTTTTTCCATCACGTCATCCTCGCCATATATGACACCCGGATAATTCATAACTTCGCCCAAACCGACTACCCATTTCTCTCTAAAGAATGGGAAAATATCAAAAGCTTTCAGCGTAGAACCGGACGTCTCCAAATCTGTAGCCGGCACGCACGATGGCAATGTAAGAAACACATTGAGCGGATTATATTTCGATGATTCCAGCATATAGCGGATACCATCATAGCCGAGCACGTTGGCGATTTCGTGAGGGTCGGCGATAATCGATGTCGTTCCGCGCGGCGCGATTACGCGCGACAACTCCGGAATCGTCACCATCGATGATTCGACATGGAAATGGCCATCGATAAATCCCGGCGCCACATAACGCCCGTTGAGATTAATTCGTTTGGCCGCTTTATAACGAGGGCCGACTCCAGCGATTCTATCCTGATAAATTGCAATACTGCCTTTGATGATTTCGCCGGTATAAACATTGACTATTCGGCAATTATCCAGGCTCAAATCCGCTATCTGTTGGCCGGATGATACTTTGATTAAATCTTTGATAGCCCGGGTGGACCTTCGAGCAAATGGATTTGGCGACATAATATTTCCTCTATTGCTAAAATCGGCAAGGGCGCGGTATGCCGCGCCCCTACCCAAAATCATTATTTCAACTTGTTCAGCTAATTCGACAACTTCCTTAATTCCAGGCAACGGTCGACCGGTTGAGTTAAGATACAAAGGCCGCAACCGACACATTTTTCGGTCGATATCGTCGGTATTCTCGTTGGCTCATCCCAGCTTATCGCCTCATGGCCGCCATCGCGGCAGGCAATATAACATCGGCCGCATCCGATACAGTTTTCTTTTATGACATAGCTTCTTATCTGTTGTCTTGGAAGGTGGTCGTGATCGGTTAAATTGGGAAGCGCTTTGCCGATTAACGATTCAACCGATTTGTAATTCTTCCGTCTCAGATAATTATCTAAGCCCGATGTCAAATCGTTGATTATCTCAAACCCATAAAGCATCACCGCGGTGCAGATTTGAATATTCGACGCGCCAACAGAAAGAAGCTCTACCGAATCACGCCAATCACTGACTCCACCGTTGCCCGAAATAATCATGTTAGGAACATTACGAGCAATTTCGGCTACGGTGCGAAGCGTTATCGGTTTGATTGCCGGGCCGGTCAATCCCGAATAAGTCGATTTCCCTCCCAGGCTCGGGATTGGGGAGAGCGTCTCGATATTTATTCCCATCAACGCCGGAACCGAGTTGGATGCCGTGACGCCATCGCAACCGGCGCGCTGGATAGCTTTAATGATGACGACGATATCGGTCACCTGTGGCGTAATTTTAATCAACACCGGCGTATCGCCGGCGGCTTGTTTCACCCATGTTGCCACACGTTCGGTAGCCGATTCGCTTTGCGCCAGCATCTTGCCCGGGTCTTCGCCGACATTTCCCTGCGGGCAGGAAAAACTGCACTCGATTAAATCTACGCCTGCCTCTTTGAGCATTTCTACCAGCGTCTGCCAGCCAATTTGCGAATCGGACATTATCGAGGCGGCAATCATTTTATTAGGGAATTCATTTTTCAGGATGCTTACCCGCCTGCAGACTTCCCCCACATGATACGCGCTGATAAGGTCGATATTTCCCATACCGACGAGCCTGTTATCGGCAGCGAACGAACTCATCATCGGATAGGCCAGATCGACTTTCGTCGTTTCCATCGAGGTTGTTTTCAGAACAACTCCGGCCCATCCGGCTTGCAGGCCGCGGCGAGCGATCGGAAGTTCGTCCGTGGAGGGAGCCGCGGAAAGGATAAATGGATTTTCCAATTCGATGCCGAGAAATTTAGATTTTAGTCGTTGCGATGTTAATATCATTTTCTTTTTGCTTTCACATAATCGATTATCGATTGGGCCGCCAATTTGCCGTCGCGCACTGCTTCGACAATGGTGCCCTCGCCGCGCGCCCAGTCGCCGCCCGCAAACAGACCATCAACGGATGTTGCCAAACCGGATGTTATTTTCGCGTTTTTCTGGAAGCTCGATTCAAGACCGACCGCGCTAATTGCCAGGTCGGCAGGAATCACGAATTCGGTTCCCTCAACCGGGCGCGGGATTTTTCTGGCGCCGGAATCGAGTTCGTCGGTGAGCCGCATCCTGATACACTTGACACCTTTCAGCGTTTGGCCATCCGCGATGAATTCAACCGGATTCGTAAGGTAATCGATCATCACGCCGTGATATTGGGCTTCGCGTAACTCTGATTCCCACACTTTAATTTCCTTGGGGCCGCGCCTATACAGCAAACGTACTTCCGCAGCCCCCAGCGCCGCCGCCGACGCGGCAACATCCAGCGATACATTGCCGCCGCCGACCACCACCACATGCTTTCCTGATAATGATTCCGCCAAGCCTGAGCGGGCTTTTTCCAAAAATGACAGGGCAGCCACTACTTGTGGATGATTTTCGCCGGGGATTTTCAGATAGCGATTGTCGGGTAAGCCGGGCGCCATAAACACAGCATCGAATTGTTTTAGCAATAATTCCGGATTATCAACACCGCTTCTTAATAATATTTTGACGCCTTGCTTGCGGGCATATTCTATATCTATATCGATAGTTTCATTTTCTATTCGAAATTTAGGAATACTGGAACTGGGCACCCCGCCGGGATGATCGCTCTGCTCATATATTGTCACCGAAAATCCCGCTTGCGCTAATTTTACCCCACAACTAATTCCAGCCGGGCCGGAACCAACAATGGCGATCTTGCCATTTATCGGAGCCGCTGGAGTCGAGAAATCATCCTCAAATCGTGTCGCGTAACTATGTAGTTCGCGAATTTTAATCGGCCTGTCGATATGGGCCCTGGTGCATTGAGTCTGACAGAACACCTCTTCCGGACAAACCGCGCCACAAGTAGCGACCATCGGGTTAGCTTTGCGAACTATCGCGGCGGCATAACCAAGATTACCGCTGTTAATCGCTCGTATAAACGATGGTATTGGTATCGAAGCCGGGCAAGCTTTTTGGCAGGGTGGATCGTAACAACTCAAGCAACGGTCCGCCTCGGCAACGACCCAACTATCTTTGCCCTTTTTAGATAAATTAATATTACTGCTTTTTGTCTGTTCCATGCAAATCCATATCGAAATTAGATTTTATTATAGGGGTAGAATATAAACAGCAAAATCGAAAGCGCAAATAAAACCCATATTCCCGGGCTTAGTTCTTTCGATTTCCCCGAAATCAACTTGAACAGTGGATAAAGGATGAATCCGGCCGCCATCCCAAAACCGATATTGTACGTAAAACTCATCAGGGCAATTGTCGCCACCGAAGGAAACAGCTCCGAGTAATCGTCAAAACGAAGTTCCTTTATCGGCCCCAGCATCAAAAAGCCTACAATAATAAGAGCCGCCCCATATGCTACCGGCGGGACAGCCACGAATATCGGCGCCAGAAACAGACAGAGAACAAACATAATGGCGGTAACCAGCGATGCGAACCCCGTGCGCGCACCCGCTTCGATACCGGCCGCCGATTCAATAAAAGTGCCGGTTGTGGACGTTCCCAGCAGCGCCCCCGAAACAGTGGCGACAGCGTCAGCCATCATCGGCTTTTCGATCTGGGGCAGGTTGTTGCTGTTGTCAAGCAGCCCAGCCCGGGCCGAAACGCCAATCAGCGTCCCCATGGTATCGACAAAATCGAGAATGAACAGCACTAAAATCACCGGCAGAAAATCAACCTTAAACGCACCGGCGATATCGAGTTTCAAAAATAGCGGCGCCAGCGATGGCGGCATGGAAAACCATTGCGCCGGCCATTGGGCATGACCGACAACAAATGAAATTATCGTGGTGGACAATAATCCGATCAAAATTGCCCCGGGTACCCTGCGAATCATCAAAATAGATATTAGGACAATACAAAAAATCGCCAGAAGCGGTCCGGTCGTCGAAAGTACTCCGATTTTAACCGGCGCCCCGGGAATGCCCAGGCGCACCAGACCGGTTTCGTTTAGGCCGATAAACATTATAAAAAATCCAATACCGGCGGCGAAGCTTCGTTTAAGGCAATTGGGAATAGCAGTAGTAACCCAACCGCGGATTTTCAGCGCCGTTATAACGACAAATATCGCCCCGCCAATAAATAAAGCCCCAAAAGCCTGTTGCCAGCTATACCCCATCCCCAGACAAACCGTGTATGCGATAAAGGCGTTTTCTCCCATATATGGGGCAATCGCGAAAGGACGGCGAGCGTAAAACGCCATTAACAGGGTGCCAATAACCGCGGCCAAAATAGTCGCCGTGAAATTGGCTTCTTTTGGAATCCCGCCGGCCGCCAGTATCGCTGGATTCACGATTACGATATAGGCCATCGCAAAAAATGTCGTAATTCCGCCGATAACCTCGCGACGGTAATTCGTGCCATACTCTGTAAATCCGAAAAATTTCTGCATAATCAGTTACCCGAATGCGTTTCAACGAATCGTTTCAATTCCTTTTCTGATATCATCGTGGCCGCCAAGCGAACCGCCTCAATTATTTGAATATAACCGGTACAACGGCAGAGATTTCCTGCCAGCGCCCGTCTTATTTGTGCATCATCCGGCTTTTTATTTTTCAGCAACAACCCGATAGTGGTCATGACCATGCCGGGCGTGCAAAAACCGCAATGAACTGCGTCGCATTCGACAAACGCTTTTTGGATCGGGTGAAGCGTCAATCCGCCCAAGGGAGCCACGCCCTCGATAGTCCAGATACTGGCGTTTTCGATTTGCGGCGTCAATACCAGACAGGCATTGACCGGTTCGCCATTAAGTAAAACGGTACAAACGCCGCATTCGCCGATTTCACAACCGCATTTGGTACCGGTTAATCCTAATTCTTCGCGAAGATATCGCAGCAAAGTCCAACTGATGGGAACATTTTTTTCCATATCAATTCCGTTAAGCCGGAATTTTATTGAAAGTGTTGTTTCGACATTCATGCTTGAATCTCTTTCAACCCTGCCGCGGCAAACAAAGCTCGCCGCATTAGTCCGATTAGTACCGGCTTTTTGTACGGGGTCGACCAGCGCACGCCGCTGACATTTATCATCAGATCGGCGGCCAGGTCGGCCGTTTCATCGAAAAGCGCCCTCGATATGCTTTGTCCAATCAACTTATTTTCCAATTCAGGAACCCGCGCGGGCGTCGGAAACACCGAGCCAACGGCGATTCGCGCGTTCGTGATTTTACTTGAATCATCTTTAAGAAGCGAAACCGCTACGGTCATTCGCGAAATATTAACCGCCTGCCGTCGCCCAAGCTTAATAAACGAATTTCCTGTGCCGGGGTCGGCTTTCTGGCAAACAAACGAGCGCAATAATTCTTTTGATGAAATATCAGTTATATAAGGTTTCTTTATAAACTCCGCTAAATTTATAGAACGCTGTCCTTGACTTGAAAGCAGGACAACTTTAGCATTGTAAATCAGCAACGCCGGTGCTGAATCGGCGCAGGGCGAGGCATTCACGATATTGCCGCCCACGGTGCCGCGATTGCGTATCTGCCACGAACCGACCAGGCCGCAGGCTGTCGAAAGTAAAGGCAAAAACTGTTGAACCAGAGGATCATCGTGCAGTCGCGTATGTGTTGTTGCCGCGCCAATTTCGATCGTATCGCCGTTATCATTTATATAATTAAGTCCAAGCTTTCCGATATCCAATAGCGATCGAGAAGACGCGTGCCGCATCTGGGGGATTATATCGGTGCCACCAGCGATTATCCCATATTTACCGGTTTTCAAAAGTTTGAGAGCTTCGGCTATTGTCTCCGGGCGT
>CAZTNJ010000120.1:0-8473 GCA_964614835.1 uncultured Ignavibacteria bacterium
TTGAGATATTCGATATCCTCGGCCGCAAAGTCCAAACGCTCGTTGATGAGACCCAAGCGGCAGGGTATCATCGGGCAATTTGGAATGGTGACGATGTGCCCTCCGGTACATATTTCTACCGTATCCAGGCAGGGGATAAGAGCCAAACTAAGAAATGTTTGTTATTGAAATAAATTTGTAGGTCAAGACCCCTGTGGTCTTGACATCAAATAGAGGTGATAATTGTGAAAAGCCATTTGATAACCATGCTGATGATCTTGGTTTTGGCTGGAGTTGCCTTTGCTCAGGTTGATACCATGCGCCTGCTCGAAGTCGGCTCCGTAACCGCGCCGGGGCCAATTACCAACTGGTACTTTGAAGACTTAAACGGCGACAGTATCAAGGAGATAATCCTGACTACCGCCAATTCGGTCAATATATATAGCGGTTCGTCATTCTCGCCAATCTGGTCGCAGGATGGGTTCATCAATCCCAAAGACCTCAATTTCGCCGATATCAACAACGATGGTTTGATTGATTTTTCGGTGAAAGACACCTCGCACATATATCTGATAGACCCGCATCATTCGACCACGATTTGGACCAGCCCGCTGCTGGATAGTTTATATAAATGCTATACGATAGGGGATAGAAATGGGGATTCGATAATTGATGTAGCTATTGTAACTGAAGAGCCTTTTGGTTGGATACCAGAAATACCCGACACAGATACTGTATGGATAAATACATATGATGGGCCAGATTTTAATAATCTCACATCATATTATTCATATGTAATAAATTTCGCTGGCCACGATGGAATGGGGCATGGCTATAATAACCTTGAATCCTCAGCAAAAATTGAAATCTGCAATATCACTTGTGATTGGCAAATCGAAACACGAATTATTCTTTTTACTAATCAGAATAATGCCGGTTCTGCACATGGTGGTTATTCATGGGAAGGACATAGCGGTGGATTAAGAATTATCAATCCAACTCAAACAACGAGCAATAACTTTAATAATAGTATTGGATATATTATAGATGGGGGCGTTTATTCTTCTGGAACCGAACGCAAGTTTATTGCTTTTTGCGGACAAACAAACAAATCCAGTATCCCTTATACCTATTCAGTTCAAAATACTTTTAGTTCAATTACCATCGAGAATGATACTTGTTTAGAAATAGACACGATCTGGAATCATTTAAGAATCTCCGGCCCATATAACCCCATTGATTCTTTGTTTTGGATCGGCTATCTTATTGGCGATTTAAATGACCTTGGCGGCAACGAAATATTTTTTGGCGATACTGATAGCCTTTGTTTAAAGTATTATCCTTCATTAAATCCAATTTGGTCGGTCGGGTCTGAATATTCTAGTCTTAATCAAGAAATTATTGGGAAATTTAGAGGAGACTTTGGTTCATCTCAAGATCTTAATTGGATTGTTATAAAGATATCTTCGTCAATCAATCCCCAATACCAAAAAAAATATATATTTATTAGTAGTCGTAATGGCCAATTGCACGTACTTTCATTAAGCAATATCGATTTACAGGGTATATTTGCTGAACCATTTCAACCGCGCGATTATTTCTGCTCTATTATTAATGCTACTATTTATTTCTATTCGGTAGTCCCAAATGTCGATATTAATAATTCATCTCCCATATTTTCCTCTTTCTTCCTCGCCCCCAATTACCCCAACCCCTTCAATGCCTCAACAATGATTGAATACGGCCTGCCTGAACCCGGGCCGGTGAAAGTGGAGATATTCGATATCCTCGGCCGCAAGATACAAACGCTGATAGATGAAACCCAATCAGCCGGATATCATCGGGTGATCTGGAATGGCGAAGATTCGCCATCGGGGACATATTTCTACCGTATCCAGGCAGGGGAGAAGAGCCAGACCAAGAAGTGTTTGCTGTTGAAATAAACGTATGGCGGCCGATGAGGACATCTGCCGCCCACTTGTAGGTAATAATCTATACAAATCCCGATAGTTTTTCCGCTTTCAACCAAAGAAATATTTCACTTATTGCTTGCCTAAATAATCCATCTATAATAAATTAATCCCGCGCTTTTTTAATTCGGAAAGGGAGAAGGGTTATCACCTGGCGCCGGTGCCAATAGCAGAATGGGGAAAATATGAAAGCGAATTCTTACTCTTTGGTCAATATGTCAATAATGTCTTTAGTATATAGAAAATTTATTCTTTCGTTTTTATTTCTCCTGGTCATATTTATCCCAGTTTTCTCTTCCGGCCAGACTCCCACCAATGAAGATTGCCTGACCTGCCATGAAGCTACTGCCAACGAAACTGGCCACACCTACGACGCTTCGTTGGCCACCTCCGCGCATCAAGGGATGAGCTGCGTCGATTGTCACTCTCATATAACCGAAATCCCACATCCCGAATCTCTGGCGACAGTTGAATGCAGCAATTGCCATGAAGATGCCGCGATGGCTTATAAATCGCACGGAAGGCTTAAGTATCCGGGTGGGGAGGATGTTCCGACCTGCTGGGATTGCCACGGCAAGCATGATATCCTGGTTTCGAGCAACGAGAAATCGCGCGTAAATAACAGAAATCTGGCGCCAACCTGCGGCGTTTGCCACGACGATGTCAACCTTATTAAAAAACATGAGATATTGGTTAGCACGGCCGTAGAGGATTATAAGCACAGCGTTCATGGTAAGGCCACGGAAGGCGGTATATCCCTTGCCGCTACCTGCAAAGATTGCCATTCGACCGGCGGCACGGCCCACAAAATTTTACCGCCATCAGACCAGCAATCGACAATCAATCATTTTAATATTCCGAAGACTTGCGGCAAATGCCATTCAAATATCGAGAGGGAATTCTGGGAGGGTATCCACGGCAAATTAGTTAACCGAGGCGAAACAGACGCTCCAGTATGTACCGATTGCCATGGCGAACATGGAATAATTCCGCCCAGCGATCCGCGTTCCCGCGTAAATCCGGCTCGTGTGGCAACGGCTACCTGTTCGCCCTGTCATGAATCCGCCAAACTCAATGAGAAATACGGCGTACCAACTGGAAGATTAGCGACCTTTATCGATAGCTATCACGGGCTTAAAAGCAAGGCCGGCGATGTTACAGTAGCCAATTGCGCTTCGTGCCATGGTGCTCACAAAGTTTTGCCATCATCCGATCCAACATCTTCGATATACCCGGGGAATCTTCAAAAAACCTGCGGTAAATGCCATCCTGGCATATCCGCCTCAATAGCTAATACGCCAATACATGGCGCGCCGGGGACATCGCAAACGCCGGTGGCGAATATATTCAAGAATATTTATATCTGGATGATAGCGATAATAATCGGCGGGATGGTGATTCACTGGCTTATCGATTTACGCAAGCAGATTCAATTAGTCAACCAAAAACCTCAAATTCAGCGTATGACATATGGCGAAGTCTGGCAGCATACTTTCCTCATGGTTACTTTTATCGTATTGGTATTTACCGGGTTCTCGCTTCGTTTTTCCGAGGCCTGGTGGGTAAAACTGCTCTTCGGTTGGCAGGGGGGATTTCAGCTACGCGGTCTAATCCATAGGGTCGCCGCCGGATTGTTTATATTTACCGTCATCTGGCATATATTCTTCCTGATAACGCGTCGCGGCCGTCAATTCGCTGTCGATATGATACCCGAAAAAGCCGATTTCAAGCAGTTTTTCCAATCGATGGCGTACAATTTAAACTTAAGCAAAACGAAACCCGCGTTTGGACGATTCAGCTATGTAGAAAAAGCAGAGTACTGGGCGCTGGTCTGGGGCGCGGCCGTGATGATATTCTCCGGCTTTTTCCTCTGGTTCGATAATATAGCATCTCGCTGGTTTGCCAAGGGTTTTCTCGATGTGATGCTGGTGGTGCATTACTACGAAGCCTGGCTGGCGACTCTGGCGATTTTAATCTGGCATATGTATTCAACCGTGTTCAGTCCGAACGTTTATCCGATGAATCCATCCTGGTACACTGGAAAGATGCCCAAAGAAATTTATGAGCACGAACATCCGGAAGACCCGGCGCTCAAGCGCAAAAATGAAGCAAATATTGACAATGAGAAGAACGAACCAAACGTTACCATGGATAAAGGAGAATCGGAAAACGTTTAATTTCAATCTGCAATCTTTTTAATTAAAAGTGAATATCAAACTACTTTCCGAAAGGAGGGACCGGCTTTTGAAATTTATTAAAGACAGAAAAATGATTCTGGCACTGATGTTAATCGCGACGGTTGGACTGTTTATCTCCAATTACTCGTCCGCCGTTTCCGATCCCGATGATGGAACCTGCTACGATTGCCATTCCGATTATGCCACAAGCCTGGAACAGACATCGCACTCGGCGGCCAATAAACTAACGCAGGTTCGATGCACCTCATGCCATGTTAATTTCGAAAATCACGTTAATGAGCCATCCGTTGACAATATCACCCGGCCGGCGGAGTTGACGGCAGTCGAAACATTCGATATATGCAGTAAGTGCCATTTCGGTAAATCGGAAGCTGATTATGCGCATGCTGGCGAACATTTCAAGGCCGGAGTGAATTGCCTCGGTTGTCATCAAGTACATGACGCCAAATCGCATTTTAATGCGGCCCTTACCGGAAAGACCGGTAACGAGACCTGTCTGAACTGCCATAGCAAAGAGAAACACCAGTTTACGCTTCTCAGCCAGCATCCTGTTATGTCCGGCGCAATTAACTGTACAGATTGTCACGACTACTTCAAATCCACAGGCGCCGATTTGACTTCAAAACTGAAAAATCAATCGTGCTATAAATGCCATGGCGAAATGGACGGGCCGTTCATTCATGAGCATGAGGCTACCCGCGATTTCGGAACGGAAAACGGAGGTTGTATCAATTGTCATAATCCGCATGGTTCGCCGTTCGTCAATCTATTGAAACAGGAGCCCAAGCAACTCTGTCTGCAATGTCATCAGGTGCCCGGCCACAATTCGGCTCACGGAGGGATTTACGCAAACCAGAATTGCCTCGATTGCCATGTCGATATCCATGGTTCGGACAATAATAGGTCGCTTCTCGATATCAATCTGTATGAACACCTTAACAGCAACCTTTGCAATCAATGTCATCCCCGGCAGTAAAAGGAGCGATTATGAAAAATTATAGAAGTATTTTGATAATCGTGGCCCTACTCGCGTTAGCGATTTTCTATCCGGGCTTGACCAACGCGCAGGCCAAATTTAATGGCGAGGCCACCGTTAGCTATTTGAATTTCGACGAAGAGGGGAATCGCGGTTCTGCCGCCGAGTTGTACAATACTTATGATGGGTTCAATCTCCAGAACCTATCAGTTTTCGGCGATTTAAATCCCCACACCAGATATTCGTTGCGGCTTGATGATATCGGCTTTGATGGTCGTCGTGTCGCTCTTAATCTCACCGATATTAACCTCTACAAGCTGAAATTTGACTATCGTCAATCGCGGCTCCTCTACGGCCCGGGAACCGATTCGAAAAACGACCGCAAATTATACAATGGATCGTTTGAGATAAAACCTATTAAAGCAATCTCGGCGTTCATTAACTATCAGGGGTATAAAAACGAGGGCGATAGAATCGTATTTAACGAACCGGGCACAGATTTGTTCGGGGCAAGGTACGATAGAAAATCATCGACAATCAGCGGTGGATTAAAGGGCCGTTTCAGCAACCGCCAACTTGGATTTAATTATGGCCAGCGTAATTATGATGACAAAAACAACGCGCTGGATTCCAAAACGACGTTCTTTGGATTTGACTATTTTTGCAGGGAAGTCGCAAATCTGAAAATCGTTATGAATTACGATTACGCCCAGAAAGAATTGGATTCGCTCGGAACAAAGCTGAAGGATAACGCTTTCGGCCTGGCGGTACTATATCGTCCGATAAGCAGGCTAACGCTTGGACCAGAATTCAAGTATCGCAGCGTTGAACCCGACAGCGGTAGCCAAAAATTCACCGGCTTTTTAGCGGGACTTTCGCTTGATTATATTACGCCATATGGTACAACTCTTACCGGCGAATTCGGCTATGAAGGGCGTAAAAATAAAAACGGCGAAGAGGTTAAATCGAATTTACTATACTATTCAATTGGAGGTCGTTCGCGAATCCACAAGATGCTGGCGGCAAGACTTGTCTACAAAGGTCAGAATCGTAAAGACCCGGATAAAATTCTTCTTACTGGCGTAGAAGACAGGACCAATATATTAGCGGAGCTGGAATTCAGCCCGTGCAAACACGCCGAACTCCAGACAGGCTACAAGTCCAGTAATCGTGAAAACAGCGATATCAACACAAAGGCCAATGTCGGTTCGTTATACGCCACTCTGGAAACCTGGTACAGGGAGAAAGCTGAACTAAGTTTCCAAGGAAATATCACCAATGTCAAATACAACTGGGAATCAAGCGAACTTAAGTATCGCTATAACTCGGTTACCGGGCAGCTAATTTACAATTTCAACAAAGAACTGACACTCTCTACCGGTTTAGCCTATTTCATTTTCAAAAAGGGGATCCAGCAGGATAAAGTCGATGTCAATTTCGCCGCCAAGTATCAATTTATGGAACTTGGCAAATTCGGCGTTTCTTACCGAAGATACGAATTCGACAACACTTTCGTGGATTCGGCCAGATTCCGCGCCAATTTGGTAAAAGCCGAATTGACGATAGGTTTAGCAAGTAAGTAATAGCAAATCAAGTAAGCGAGGGCGTGAAAGTATGCCCTCGCTTGATTATAATGAAAACTTCAATAATCAATTGTGGCGCTATAAATAATAATAACACGAAATAGCTGACAGGAAAGGGTAATGATAGATGGATAAAATGAAATTGCCGCGTTTGGCTTATAACTGGATCAGTACTCTTGGCGCTCTTCTGGCGGTAATGACTTTTATATTAATTGTGATAGTATTTGCTGTCAGCATGCTTTCTGATTTATCGAGTCCATATATCGGCATTTTGCTATATATGATATTGCCGGCTTTCCTAATTCTGGGCTTACTGATAATTCCGATAGGAATGTATCGCCAGTGGCGGTATCTGCAAAAATACGGCGAATTGCCCGCCCAGAAATGGCCGCATGTCGATTTGAATAATAAAAAGCATCGCAATGCCACTTTCATTTTTGTCGGTGGCACTATTCTGTTTATTTTGGTCAGTTCGGTGGGCACTTATCAGGCATATCATTATAGCGAATCGGTATCATTTTGCGGGACCACCTGTCACGTTCTAATGGAACCGGAACATACGGCTTATCAGAATTCTCCACATGCGCGGGTGGCATGTACTTCCTGCCATGTTGGTCCCGGCGCCGGATGGTATACGCGTTCCAAACTTTCCGGGGCCTATCAGGTCTATTCGACGATTTTTCATAAATACCCAAAACCTATTCCAACTCCAGTACAGAATTTACGTCCGGCGCAGCAAACCTGCGAACAATGTCACTGGCCGGCCAAATTTTACGGCGGTCAGCAAAAACAATTCTATCATTTCCTATACGATTCGAGCAACACATCCTGGCCGATTAATATGTTGATTAAAACCGGGGGGGGAGACCCGAGTTTCAGCCAGGCCGAAGGAATTCATTGGCACATGAATATCGGTTATACTGTTGAATACATTCCCCGCGATGAAAAGCGGCAAGATATCCCCTGGATGAGGATTACCGAGAAAAAAACCGGTAAATCTACGATATTCCAGGATGTAAATGAGCCTTTGACTGCTGAAGAGATTGCCAAATCCACGCCACGGGTAATGGATTGCATCGATTGCCATAATCGCCCATCGCACAACTATCGTTCGCCGGATTACGCGATCGATCAACAATTATTGATCGGGCGACTGAACGGAAAAATTCCGGAGATTAAGAAAATCGCGGTTGAGGCGATGGCTAAAGAATATGGTTCAAAAGATGAGGCCAGAACCAGTATCGCCGGCACAATTACGGCGTTTTATCAGACATCATATCCAGATTATTATCAGGCGCATAATTCGACAATCGATTCGGCAATAGCAGCCGTTCAGGACGCCTTTTTCAATAATATTTTTCCCGATATGAAGGTTCGCTGGTCTTTCTATCCCGTTAATATAGGCCATTTCATCAATAAGGGATGTATGCGCTGTCATGATGGCAACCATGCCAGCGAAGACGGCAAGGTCGTAAACAGAGATTGTAATAGCTGTCATATAATAATGTCGCAGGGAAGCGGCGAACGAGCCCAGGTTTCAAATTCCGCTGCCGGTCTGGAATTTGAGCATCCGGTTGATATCTCCGATGCTTGGAAAGAAACCGGTTGCTACGAATGTCATAGTGGAGTGCAGCCATAGAGATAGTCAATTTGCTAAATTGATAGTCGGCCATAAACCTCCGCGATAATTCCGTTTGCCATAAAGTGAATTTGGAATTTTCATGTCACGGATATTGTTTACTATAGATATTTAATACGTTTCCGTAA
>CAZTNJ010000121.1:0-8319 GCA_964614835.1 uncultured Ignavibacteria bacterium
ACGATATCTATTATGGTAGGTCCAGAACCGGTAACGGCAATATTACCAACGAACTTTGGTGCATATCTATCCGAAATTATCTGAAGCGAATATGATCCCGGTTGGACTATTGCGCGGTATCTTCCATATAAACTATCAGAATAATGCGGATCGATATCGGGCGAGTAATTATCCAATAACCGATACTCCGCCCTGACTGGGGTTATACTATCCGGCGCGAATATTCTCCCGGTAATCTGCGGCCCCTGAGCCCGTTGGATTAGATAAATACAGCCCTCGAGATTTTCCCGAACGATATTATTCAACCTTAATTGGGAAACGATGAAATCATAATAACGAATAGTTTCAACCGTGAACGCCAGTGTGCCCAGACGGCCATACTGCCAGTTACTGGCCATACCAGCCAAGCCATCTGATGGCGAAATATCATAATTCTGGTTACCGGATTCTTTTTGTATCCGCTGAGCCAATCCATAAGCTGTGGCATATAAAGCGGAATGATCAGGAGCCATCTGGCCATTCAAATCCCAGGGATAGAATATAATCTCACCGTAGCTGTGATAGGTTATAGAAAGCTGGGGTCGGATTCTGGTAAGTAACCCGGTAACGGCCAGATTCTCGGATTCCGAACCGGCAGACGCTCCTCGGTAATAATAGCTTGTGGGTTCGGATTGGCCGCCAGCCTCCCAGTGCCAGTCATAGTTCCGATTTAAGTCAATTCCTTCGGTTGAACAGGTCCACCAGTCGTTGCAGGAGTATTCATATAGTATTCCATTATTGTTCAGGTCGCGGCCGTTTTTCCTATAGTAATGAGATATATCGCTCATTACCGCGGAATGTCCATCGGGATTGACAAGCGGCACGAGCCAAATTTCGGTATTATTGATCAGATAATTAATTGTCGAATCCAGCTCGTAGTTCGATAATAAGGTGTCGATCAATGCCAGACAAATTTCCAGGCCCATGACTTCGCATGCGTGATGGGTTCCGTCAAAATATACGACTGGTTCGTCTTCATCGATTGCCACATTATCCGATATTTTGAATGCATAGATCGCCCGTTGTTCTTGCTGAGAGAATCCGATTGTTTCGACCAGGGCGATTTCGGAATAAGCAGCCATTCGCGAAAACAACTGGTTTTCCATTTCGGTATAAGTATGATAAATCGAATCCACTTCTGTTTGGGTTATCACCGATAGAGGAAACAGCATTCTCTTGGATAGGAGTTCGAATTTCAAACCGCTTTCAATAATCTGTATAATCTGATTCTTGGTTATGGCATAGTCGCAATATTTGCCATTGCCCTCAAAAAGAGAAGTTAATTTCAGGCTATCGCAAACTGTCTTTATATCAGGTTTATCAAATTGAATACGAACGAACAACATTGAATCTAAGTTGGCCGGTTGCCCGATTGCCACTGCTCCCCCGCCGATTGCGAAAATCGTAATCAGTAAAACTATATAAATTTTTCGTTGTCCGCTCGACATTGTCGTAGACCTCAAATCAATATAATCACACAATGATTATCGTCAAGACGAAAGAGCACTCAATAGCGGCAAGTCGCAAATTGCCGCCAGTAGTTGGATTGTTATTATCAGGCTAATGAATATCCGCCATCGACAACCAAAACTTGGCCGGTTATCCAGGAGGCTTTTTTCGTACAGAGGAACACGACCACATCGGCGATATCATCGACATTGCCAACTCGCTTAAATGGCGTGCGGCGAATTACTTCTTCAACCATCTTATCGTAGCTGGGAAAGCCTTTCAACGCGTCCGTATCGATAAATCCGCCCGATACCGTATTAACATTGATATGGCGGGGCGCCAATTCAAAAGCAAAGTAGCGCGTTAAGGTTTCAATAGCGGCTTTAGAGGCTCCGATGGCGGCATAGCCGTCAATATAGCGCACAGAGCCCAGCGATGACAGCGCAACGATTTTCGAACCGTTAGGCATTAATTCTTGACCCATTTTTACGGTTTGAAGGAATGCCTCCGCATTTGTATTCATGGATAGCTGCCATGCCTTATCGTTAATCTCAAGCGCCGACGTATAAATCCCCAGGGCTGCATTTGATACTAAAATATCTAAACGACCGTATTTTTCTTTAATCTCTTCGAATATTTTGGGCAGTTTATCCGGGGCTCCCATGTTAACCCTAATTGAATGAGGATTGGTCCCCAGGCCTTTCAACTGATCTATAATGGCATCTGAAGCATTCCGGCTGCGAAGAAAAGTTACTACTACATCCGCGCCAAGCTCCGCCAGCTTTAGCGAAATCGCCTTGCCGATACCTTTGGTGCCTCCGGTTACTAACGCGACTTTACCAGAAAGTTCATTCATCATTCCCTCCAAATCTAATCCGCAAAAATACAACTACTAAGTATAAGTGTCAACCATATTTGAACCATTATTGTTTCGCTTATATGTCAATATCCATAAATATCTTAGGCCGAATCTCAATATGGGGCGAAACACCTGTTGTTCCGGAACTTGATATTAATCTGGATTGGCCAAGTCCCGACGCCGATAAATCATAAAAAATGAAAATATTTGAACAAGGAGGAATCTGATGAAAGCATTCAGAATTTTCGGCTGGATTTTATGCCTGATTATCTTATTGGCGGTTTCTGTCGCCGCCGATGATATCAACTATGTGGGTTCCACGCTTTGGAACAATATTAGGGATATCGAGATATCAGGCCAATACGCTTATTGTGTGATGGCAAATGGATTGGCGGTATTCGATATTTCCAATCCCATGAATCCCCATATCATTTATCAAGACTACTTTGGATATGGCGGTTCATCTCTGGTTTTATCCGAACTATATCTTTATGTCGCCCGCGATATGGAAGGCATCAGGGTTTACGACTTGGGCAATCCGCAGTCACCGACTCTCATAGCGGTTCAAAGTACGCCGGGAGCCCCGTTTAAAATCAATCAATATGGTAATTATTTGTATGTTGCCGATTATAACGGACTGCAACTGATAAACATAGCCGATCCTTCAAACCCGGTACTGGCCGGCAGATGCGCTTTAACCGGCTACACATATGAGGTCGAAGTGGTAGGGAACTATGCTTATGTTGGATCGTTCAATGATGGCATTCAAATAATCGACGTCAGTGATCCGAATGATCCTTTCATGCTCGGCAGCCTTGCTATGCCAAACCCCTGTTATGATATCCATGTAAACGGCGGCTATGCGTATATCGCCAGCAATACCGCCGGCGTAAGTATTGTCGACATTTCCGATCCGATGGATCCTACTTTTGTTGGAAGCATTGCCACCGGCGGCACATCACTGGATATGCAGGTTGAAGGTGATTATGCGTATCTCGCCGATGGATACTACGGAGTGCATGTCCTTGATATTTCCAATCCTATCAGCCCGGCCGCCGCGGCGGAGTATGTAACAGCGGGTACCGCCAACGCCCTGTGCAAAGTCGGTAATATGCTTTATATCTCCGAAAGCAATAATGGACTTGAAGTCATTGACATCTCCGATTTTTCGTCCATTATTCCAGTCGGGCTTTATAATCCAAAGGCCGCTATCAACGTTACCGTTAAAAACAATTACGCTTATGTTTCATCCGCGACTTATGGTTTTTCGGTTGTGGATATTTCTGATCGCGCTAATCCAACCGTGATCGGCCACCGCCATACGACGGCGTCTTGTTATGCGTCACGTGTCGGTAATACTCTCGCTTATATAGCAAATGGCAATCGGGGATTGTTGATTGTCGATATCAGCGTGCCCAATGATCCGGTATATGTATCATCTTTAGATATGACCGGCAATAGTTTCGATTTGTACGTGGCTGGTAGTTTTGCCTACATGGCAAATCAGAGTCAGGGGGTGGCCATTGTCGATATTACGAATCCTTATGAACCTTCGCTGGCCTATACCTACAATACGCCTGGCGATGCTCGTGATATTGTGATTGTCGGCGAATATGCCTATATCGCCGATATGGATTATGGCTTATTGGTATTGAATGTCAGCGATCCCTACTCGCCTACCCATGTCGCAGAGGTTTATTTCGATGGCGCCGCCAAATCGATTGCCGCCTATGAAAACTATGTTTTGGTGGGATGCGATAATGGATTCGTTTACATTTGCGATGTGAGCGATCCGGAAGGACCATTACCGGTAGCCGAAATCGAGTTTGCTAATGGGATAATAGATCAGGTTTCGGTAAATGGCCATTATGTCTGTTTGGCCGGCGAATACGCCGGAATCGGGCTTTACGATATAGCCAATCCGCTTTATCCCGTTGAAGTCGGAAGCTATAATACCCCGGGCGTTGCTTATGGCGCGACTATCGGTAACGGCGGAATCTTCGTTGCCGATGAGTATAGCTTCGAAATTTTCGAGTGCGCCTCTCTTGGTATCGATGAATCAAAAGCTCCTATTCCTGACAACTACCTGGTCGCCCATAATTACCCCAACCCGTTCAATGCTAATACAATAATATCATTCACGTTAGGCGCGGAATCGAATGTAATACTTCAGCTTTATGATATTATGGGAAGACAGATTGACCAACGGAATCTCGGGAACTATTCGGCTGGTACGCATAACATCAACTGGGATGGCCACCTGCTACCATCAGGCGTATACTTCTACAGGGTTACGACAGAAATCGGCGCCGCTTCCGGGAAGATGACATTGTTAAAATAAAAAACGGCAGGGAAAGGGTCGGCGATTAGTTCAAGAGGTTACGTGATCATTGTATAATTTGCGTGGATACTTTTAGAATCGACCTTCCTTGTTTTTGGTTTCAGGTTCGGCTGGTTAATTAGCAGGCCGAACCCTTTTTATTTTGTTTCCGCCGAAATTCGGAATGGATTAAAATTGGTGTTATAATCGTAATAATCCGAATTCTCGACCCGTTTAAGGAAGTTCACGATTGCGTAGGTAGCCGGTGTCATCAACGCCTCGATGCCGCACTTAAAAATATAATTCGTTACGATTAGATTGAGCCAAATCGCCGATGTAAAACCGGCTACGCCCAGAATAGTCGCCATCGAAACAAAAATCGTAGTATCGATCCCCTCGCCAACAAGAGTGCTTCCTATTGTCCTCATCCATAGCCAGCGCCCCCTTGTTGCTATTTTCATTTTAGCAAGAATATATGAATTGGAAAACTCCCCAGCCAAATACGCGACCATGCTTGCCAGTACGATCGCGCCGCTGCTGACGCCGCCAAGAATCAGATCATATCGCTCCATTCCAACATTACCCGCCCAGCCCGCTTCTGACGGCATCTTACCGACTATCCAGAGAATCAGGCTCATCAAACCGGAACAGAAGAATCCCATCCAGATAACCCTGCGACCGCGCCGGTAGCCGTACACTTCGGTAAGAACATCTCCAAAAATATAACTTAGCGGGAAAAGGATAGTGCCGGCGTCGAAAGCAAGTCGCAATCCAAAAAGCGAAATGCCCCAGTCTATTATTTTCGCGGATGAGGCAATGTTGCTAATTAGCAAAACGGTTATAAAAGCCGCCATAATGAAATCATAATAACGATAGTTTGTTGGGCCTTTATTCTGTTGCATTTGCAAAATATAACAAGGAGTCGGTAAATCTTCAATCTAAAAATGGCCAATAAGTGGATATAAGAAAATAATATTTATAAAAAAAGCCCCCTCGAAATTAATCGAGGAGGCTTGTAAAACCAATCTCAGGTTTTAATCTTGAATCGAGTTCTTGAAAGGATGCTCCGGTCTCAATATTGGAGGAAGAGCAGTGGGGAAGAAGTGACAGCAACTTAGAGCCGCGTTCCCCTTGAAATACGCGACTAACCTGGTGATATCCGAACCCCTGAATTCGCAGTTGCCATTGCAATCACCGGCAACATACAAGTAGGTTCCGGTTGAATCCATGAAGCAGCTATCCTTCGGAGCGGAGCCTATACCTTTAAAGTAGCGTACGCCATAGGTAACATCGCCGCCCAAACGTTGGCCGTCACCGCTAATATCGCCAATAAGGTATTCGCAATCGGGGGCCACGGTTGTTTTAAGACAGAATGCCATATCTCTGGCCGGATTTAGCGGCGCAAAATTGGGCGCGCCAAGGAGCGCGAACACCTGCATCGCGCCAGCGCCGGTTATCCCCGTCGTTGGCACCCAACCAGATTGCCCAGCAAGGGTGAATGATTGAATTGGGGCAACCTCGAGCCAATACGTCGTGCCTGCGGTTAAATCCACCGAGGCAATTGGTATGGCGAATTCATAAATACCAGAATTAACCGGGAATTCCCTATAGGTGTAATCTGTAGCATCTATTGTCTGGCTGGTAATGATTCCACCAGTCACCAACTCTTCGTGGGCGCAAGTAGCGCTTCCACTAATCGGTCGACCACCCGGAACGCCGCCGTTGTTCGCGTAAATAGTGACAACTATGCCTTCCATACCGGTTGGGTCTTCGCCGCCATTCCAGAATCCAATATAAGCGATTACCGTGTCGATATTAATTGTACCTGTTCCTGGAAGGACGAAATCGTCGGCTACGCCTGCCGCGAAAGGATAATAAGGATCGCACTGCGAGGCAGCGGCTCCACCCAGCGGCTCGCCATTGGAATAAATCGATGTAACGCACAAACTGGGTTCGGGTGGCGCTGGCGAAGATGCATTCACATGAATCGTATAAGGCCCTTCTGATGGGCGTGTGCCAATTCCGGGAGGAATCAACGCGATAGGAATATAATAAGTACCTGGAGGTACGTTATTATATACAATAGTAATCGAACTATCAGGGCAGGATGTGAAATCTGTCGATGTGCGATATACTAATCTACCGCAGGGGCACCCCTCAACCAATACGGTCTGATAAAGCCCGTAATTATCTGTGGTGCAATAATCAACCGTAATCTTCAACGATTCTGATGTCGTAACCGCGTGCCAGACCTGGGCATAGTCAAGTGAATCACAATCGTTGGTAGCAAAGGCATTAGTACCGGTAAATGTTAAAGTTGTGTTAATCGGCAAGCTGACCGGCGTAACGCTCGAGCATTGGTCGTTAACTGGAGGCAGAGCGGGCGTAGAACCTCTAAAATGGATAGTATATGGTCCAACGGCGGGATACGTTGCATTGGCCGGGCTCATCAGGACAGGCAAGTAATATGTGCCAGCCGGAACGTTGTGGAATAATATCGTGATATTAGTATCGGGGCAGGTGGTAAATTCGTATGAATATGCGCTAAGTCTGGGGCCGCAAGGACAATCATCGAATAACACCACATAGTAGTTCTCGTAACCAACCGTTCCACAGTAATCTACAACTATATCCATCGGTTCAGTTGTCGTAAATGCTTCCCATACTTGGGGTGTGGTCAAATAATCGCAATCGTTTAGCGCCCCAGTATTATCTCCGGTTCGAGTGATTGTCGTATTAATCGGTAAACTAAACGGCGTTACTGCGGTGCACAAATCATTAGCCGGCGGCGGCGGAGCCAAGTAGACATCCAGCTCATAGGCGCCGCAGTTAGTCGGGTTTGCGCCTTCAATGGTCAGATAGTATGTTCCGGCCGTCAGGCGGGCGGTAACTTGCGCTCTCAAACCGCAGAAATCATCGTTGGATGCGATATCTGCATAACAGCTGGATGTGCCAAGACCAATCCAACTATCAAATGCGGTATCGCCATCGCAAAGCGAGAATGTCCAGATGCTGTCGCTGGGTATAGTGATTGCATAAATCAGATCAGCCGAAGGTTGAAGAAGGATACAGTCATTGCCAGCGCCGCAGGTATTGCCTGTCCAGGTTCCTGGTGCAGTTACAGTATAGTCAACCGCCGGAGGTATGTATTGCGTGACATCAATATCAAATGTAAACGCCATTCCCGGATTTACGTAACACGGAAAATAAATCGTGCCCGGACCCGGAATATTGTACCAGAGCATAATAGGTTGGCTATAACCGGTACCACAGGTGTCGACAAAATCGTAGTAATCGGCAACAATATAATCATCACAGTTGCAATCATCCATCAATACTACGCCAATTGTCTGAATTCCGCCACCCAAAGTCGGGCAAAAATCGATTAAGATATTGTTCGCTGTGTAGGGAAGGTCAATTGTGTACCATACGCCATTCCAACCCGGATCAAGTAACGCTGGGCAATCTGCCGTCGCCTCGACCGTGGTCCCGTTGATTGAAATCGGGTAAGGAGCGGTTATGGCTTCTGCCGCTGTGCACAAATCGTTCGGCGGAGCGATTAAAATCGTCGAGCCGTTATCGCGCGGTTTAGTTGATTTATCATAATTTGGATTTACCGCGAATTTTGGCCGAGCGCTTGGTTCAGCCGCCG
>CAZTNJ010000122.1:0-8195 GCA_964614835.1 uncultured Ignavibacteria bacterium
CGCCCACCGCGTCAGGTAAATCGCTCTGCTACAATCTGCCGGTTTTGAACACGCTGCTCAAGGATGACCCCGAAGCCCGCGCGCTGTACCTGTTCCCAACCAAGGCGCTCTCATCCGACCAGGTGGATGAGCTCTATAACATGGTAGAGGCGTTGGAGGTCGATATCAAGACCTACACTTTTGATGGTGACACGCCCGCCAGCGCGCGGTCTGCTATCCGCAAAGCCGGTCATATCGTGGTCACCAATCCCGACATGCTGCACTCGGGAATCTTGCCGCATCACACGCTCTGGATAAAGCTGTTCGAAAAACTGCGCTATATCGTTATCGATGAACTCCATCAATATCGCGGCGTCTTCGGGTCGCATCTGGCTAATGTGATGCGCCGCCTAAAACGTCTCTGCGATTTCTACGGGTCGCATCCGCAATTTATCTGCTGCTCCGCCACAATCGGCAACCCCGCCGAACTGGCCGAAAAAATCACCGGCCGCCCCATGAAAGTAATCGACAAAAATGGCGCTCCGATAGGGGAGAAGCATTTCGTCCTGTATAATCCGCCGATGGTGAACCGCCAGCTCGGCATCCGTCGTTCGGTGATAAAAGAAGCCGCCCGCCTGGCCACCGTCTTTATCATGGCCGGCGTGCAGACTATATCTTTCACGCGAAGCCGCGTCCGGGTCGAAGTGCTCACCCAATATATCAAAGATGAAATGATCAAACACAAACGTTCGCCAAATCTCATCAAAGGCTACCGCGGCGGTTATCTTCCCAACGAAAGGCGGGCTATCGAACATGGCCTTCGCGATGGCTCCATTGTCGGCGTCGTCTCGACCAACGCCCTCGAATTGGGAATCGATATCGGCGGCCTCGATGTCTCAATCATGGCCGGCTATCCCGGCGCGATATCATCGACCTGGCAACAGGCGGGCAGAGCCGGACGCAAGAACGATATTTCGCTGGCGATTATGGTGGCCTCCTCGGCGCCCCTCGATCAATTCCTGATGAATCATCCCGAATACTTTTTCGGTAAAACTCCAGAGTTGGGCATCGTCGATCCCGATAATTTGATCTTGGCGGTGTCGCATCTAAAATGCGCCGCTTTCGAATTGCCGATTGGCAACGTCGAACAATTCGGTTCGCTGCCGGTCAACAAAATCCTCGAATATCTCGAACAAGAACGGGTCGTTCATCAATCCGCCGATAAATTCCATTACACCGCCGAAACCTATCCGGCCACCGATGTTTCCCTGCGGTCAGCCGCTCCGGAAAATTTCGTCATCATGGATCAGACCCAGCATGGCAAAGTAATCGGCGAAATCGACCAGTTCTCTGCGCCAGAGCTATTGCATCCTGAAGCAATCTATTTGCATCAAACTTCCCAATATCAAGTCAAGGAACTCGATTGGGAAGGCAAACGCGCTCTGGTTGTGCCTGTAGAAGTCGACTATTTCACCGATGCCGAATCCAAGGTCTCTATCAAGGTGCTCAACAAGGATGGCGAAGATATCAGCAAAACCACGCGCGCCTGGGGGGATGTGGCAGTTACGCGGGTGGTGGTCAACTACAAGAAGATTCAATTCAACACCCATCAGAATGTCGGCTGGGGAAGAGTCAACCTTCCCGAACAAACCATGCACACGACCTCGTTTTGGATATCATTCCCGGAAGAACTTCTGGCCAAACTCGATTTGAGCCGCGACCAGATCGGCGGCGGTTTGCGGGGATGCGCCCACCTGTTGCGCCAGATTGTCCCGCTCTGGATAATGTCCGATCCGTCCGATATCCGGGCGGTGGCGATGGTGAAATCGCCATTCGAGGAATTGCCCTCGATATATATCTACGACAACTATCCCGGCGGCGTCGGATTTTCGCGCAAGATATACCTCATGTTCGATGAAATCGCTCAGGCCGCGCTCGATTACATTCGCAAATGCCCCTGCGAATCCGGTTGCCCCTCCTGTGTCGGCCCCATGCTCGAAGTCGGCGAGAAAGGCAAATTCGCGGCCATGCGATTGTTGGAGATTATTATAACTATATAATAATGTTTAAATGGGCGCAATGGCGATGACCGCGCCCATACCTTTTGCCTTTATCTGTACGTTATCCTCAACACTGCCGAATCGGTTTTTTGTGTTTCGGGAGTTACGGTTCCCGAAACGGTTTACATTACAGAAATTCCCTTTTACTTCACCGTCGCTATTCCTTATATAATCCCCGATGCTTGAACTCAAAGAAAACGTAGGGGATAACCTAATCGCCCCAAACGGCAAACCAATCCCCCGCTGGAAACGCCTCATCTTCTCGATGCGCCCCGAGGAGTTTATCGCATTCGTATTTTTCTGGCCTATGACTTATCTCACTATCAAGGCGTACCTTTTCTTTTATAATCAGGGACATATCCCAAATGTTTTCAAAGGGGACATGCAACGATTAATCGCTGTTGTCATAATCATCATCATTGCGATTATAGTCGCCAAACTTCGGCCAAATTGGTGGTTCCTCCGGGATGTGCTCCCGTTTGCTTATTGTCTGGCAATATACACCAACCTGCACGACACCGTTCATTTCGCCAACTCGCACGATATCCATAACTCGCTAATCGCAATCGACCAATGGTTGTTCGGAGTCCAGCCCTGTGTCTGGTCACAGCAATTTATCAACCCGGTTCTGACCGATATCTTCTCGTTCTGCTATATGATATTCTTCATTTTCGCGCCGCTGGTTGCCGCGGTTTTGCTTTTCCAGAAACGCCGTGCCGAATTCCGCAATACCTTAGTCACAGTAATCCTCTGTTTTTATTGCGGCTATTTCCTCTATGTGATATTTCCCGCCGCCCCGCCGCGAATCGTGCTAAAGCCATTCTTCACGGTCACATTCGAGGGCACCCCCATACATAATCTCGAATCTTCGATTATCGGCATTTTTCCCAATGACTCACGCTGTGCGTTTCCATCGCTGCACGCGGCAGTAACTTTGCTTTCCCTGATGTTCGCTTGGAAATATACAAAACCGACATTTTGGATTATGCTGCCGTTCTGTATCGGCCTGATTTTATCGACCGTCTATTTGCGTCATCATTATGTAATTGATCTTTTTGCCGGTTTCGCGCTGGGGATTTTCGCCTACTATGCCATACCGCGATTCGACTCCTGGTGGCGATCCCGGATGGCGCTATATTCGCCCCGCAATCAAATCCGCTTGTGAACCGATATCGCTTCAAGATGAGTTATCATAGAGAAAATATTTATAATCAGGAAACCGATTTGACCTATTAATAGTTGGCGTGATGTATGTATAAGGCGGCGTTTTCAGCGGCTGGTTGCAAACTCAACCAGTACGAGATTCAGGCGATTGCCGAGGCTATCGAACCATATGGTATCGAAACGGTTCCGTTCGGCGAAAAAGCCGATATCTATGTGATAAACACCTGCACGGTTACCAGTCGTGCCGACCTAAGTTCGCGGCAACTTATTCGTCAGGCGCAACGGCGATCTCCCGATGCCAAAATTATCGTTACTGGATGTTATGCCGAGATGGATAAACCGGCCTTGGAAAAAATCGGTGGCATCTCTTTGATGAGCGATAATTCAAATAAGGAAAACCTCCCAAACCAGATATTAAATCTGCTTGGGATTGACTCTTACATCGATAAACGGGAAATGTTTTCTATCTCAACCATGAAAGGGCACAGCCGCGCTTTCGTCAAAATCCAGGATGGCTGCAACGACCAGTGTTCGTATTGCGTTATCTGGAAAGCCCGCGGTACACCGCGATCCCGGAATGTCTGTAATATCATAAATGAAATAAATCGCCTGTCTTTCAATGGCTACAACGAAATCGTCTTAAGCGGCGTGCATATCGGCAAATATTATTATGGCGGCGGCGATCTGGCGGCCCTTATCGATGAGATTCTGGTGAATACCGATATCCCCCAAATCAGATTATCCTCGTTGAAACCGAACGAAATCTCCGATGAGCTCTTACAGCTTATCGCCGATGATACCCGAATCTGCCCGCATTTTCATCTATCAATCCAAAGCGCCGATGATGATATTCTGACAAAGATGAATCGCGGTTATAGATCATCAGTTATTACTGATACAATCCAACAACTGATTTCCGCCCGGCCCGATTCGACAATCGGCGCCGATATCATAGTCGGTTTCCCCGGCGAATCCGACTCCAATTTTAATAACACAAAAACGCTCATAGAAAATACTCCGCTTCATCACCTGCATATATTCAGCTACTCCGATAGACCCGGGACAGTGGCTTCCGAAATGCCGGATAAAGTTGATACTAACATTAAAAATCAGCGACGCGAAATCCTTCAGGAACTCGCTATGCAAAAGAAAGCGGCACACTTAAACAGTTTCGTCGGCAAAACCCTCGATGCTATAGTCGAGTCGCGCGATAATAACGGTCTGACAACCGCTACGACAAATAATTTCCTGAAGGCTCATTTCATTAGCGATGAGGATTTAACCAAAAAGCTGGTATCATTGGCCATTAGTTCTGCCGAAAACGAATATTTAAGTGGCGAACTTATTAATATACGGTGATGAAATATTGGTTGACAATTGTCCCGAAAATAGTAAAATCAACGTTTTAGTGTTGTTGTGATCGGCAACTGGAGTATTCAAGTAAAGGGCGATTTGCGAAAATGTTTGATGTCCTATTTCCCATATCGGTATTAGCTATTCTTGTGATCGTGACAGTTTTGGCGATGGCTTATCTGCCGGAATTGCTCGCCCGTAAAACTTATAGCAGGCGCAAGCTTGCCCCATATGAATGCGGGATCATTCCTGAAACCGATGCTCGCGATCGATTTTCAGTCAAGTTTTATTTAATCGCTATTATATTTATCGTCTTTGATATCGAAGTAGTGTTTGTATTTCCCTGGGCGGTTGTCTTTAAGGACCTGGGAATGTTCGGCCTTATCGAAATGGGCGTTTTTATGCTGATTCTCCTGATTGGCTATTTCTATATAGTTGGGAAAGGGGTGCTGAAATGGGAATAATTGATTCTATCCCCGATGGCATCATGCTCACCAGCGTCGAAAAGATGGTGAATTGGGCGCATAAATCATCGCTGTGGCCGCTCGGTTTCGGACTTGCCTGTTGCGCGATCGAAATGATGTCGACTTTCGCCTCGCGCTATGATTTAGCCCGTTTCGGGATGGAAGTGATGCGGCCATCGCCGCGTCAAGCCGACCTGATGATCGTGGCCGGCCGCCTGTCCGTCCGGATGGCCCCAATTATCAAACAGCTTTACGAACAGATGCCCAATCCTAAATATGTCATCTCGATGGGCGCCTGCGCCTCCTGCGGCGGAATATTCAACAACTACGCTATCGTGCAGGGGGTCGATAGAGTCATTCCGGTTGACATATATGTTCCTGGATGTCCGCCCAATCCGGAAATGTTAATCGATGGCATAATGAAACTTCATAAAAAAATCGAAAATGAAAAGTTGAAAAGAACCTGATGCTTCTCGAGCAGCTAAAATCCCAGATTGAAAAAGATCGCGCTGATGTTATCGAATCATCGGCGATTTATCGCGGTGACCTACAATTTTATGTCAGAAAAGACCGATTGGTCGAACTCTGTCGTTATCTTCGTAATAATCAAAATCTCTGCTTCAACTTTCTTTCGATGATCACCGCCGCCGATTATCTGGGCAGACGCGAGCCACGGTTCGATGTCGTATATTCTTTATATTCGATAAATTATCATCATCGCCTGATGTTGAAAATCAAGTTGTCCGAGAACGAAGATGCCCCAAGCCTGACCGGCCTCTGGGATACCGCCAACTGGCAGGAACGCGAAGTCTATGACATGTTTGGAATCAAATTTATCGGCCATCCTGACCTATGTAGAATACTTATGGATGACGATTGGGTTGGCTATCCGCAGCGCAAAGATTTTCCGCTTACATATGAAATGCCTGAATTCAGCCATAATCGCGGCAACGCCCAACCGCGACCGAAAAATCCGGAGCGGGACTAAAGATGAGCGATAAAACCATGATCCTCAATATCGGACCGCAGCATCCCGCCACTCACGGCGTCTTGCGTATTCAGATTGAACTCGATGGCGAAGTTATTGTCAACGCCAAACCGATTGTCGGCTACCTGCATACCGGTATCGAGAAAACTATGGAATCCAAAACCTACACTCAAGCTTTGACGATGACTGACCGCATGGATTACCTGGCGCCTATGTCTAATAATCTCGTGTATGTCATGGCCGTTGAAAAGCTGATGCAGGTGGATGTGCCGCTTCGGGCGCAATATCTGCGCGTTATCTTAACCGAGTTAACCCGAATCAATTCGCATCTTGTCTGGCTGGGCACACACGCCACCGACATTGGAGCGATGACTTTATTCCTTTATTGTTTTCGCGAACGTGAAAAAATTCTCAAGATATACGAATTCGTTTCCGGCGTTCGTATGATGTCGTCCTATTTTCGGGTTGGCGGGCTGGCTAAGGATGTTCCGGTTGGCTTTGATAATCGTGTTAAAGAGATACTTGATATAATGCCGGATAAAATCAACGAATACGAAGACTTGCTGACAGAGAATCGTATCTGGAAAAACCGCACAATAGGTGTCGGAGTGATAAGTGGGGAAGAGGCAATCAAGTCTGGGCTTTCGGGGCCGCTCTTGCGTGGAAGCGGTGTCGATTGGGATATTCGTAAAGCCAATCCTTACTCAAGTTATGATCAATTCGAATTCGATATCCCGCTGGGTAAAAACGGCGATACGTATGACCGGTACAAATGCCGCGTTGAAGAAATGCGTCAATCGCTGCGGATTATCCGACAGGCATTGGATGGGCTTCCTGAAGGACCTTATATCACTGAAGACCGTAAGATTGCCCCGCCACCAAAAGAGGAAGTCCTTAAGG
This sequence comes from uncultured Ignavibacteria bacterium, assembly GCA_964614835.1. Classification (GTDB taxonomy): domain Bacteria; phylum Zixibacteria; class MSB-5A5; order UBA10806; family 4484-95; genus JAAYTW01. Next base: position 6,909 of record CAZTNJ010000122.1, read on the forward strand.
GGATGGAACAACTCATTCACCATTTTAAAATATGGGTCGATGGATTCTGTCCGCCGGAGGGCGATGTTTATCACAGTATCGAATCTCCTAAAGGGGAAATCGGCTGCTATATCGTCTCCGATGGCAGCAAGAAACCATATCGGGTGCACTTTCGGCCGCCATCCTTCATAAACATTTCAGCCCTCAACAAGCTTGCCAAAGGCAGGATGATTTCGGATTTAATTGCGATTATTGGCAGCACCGATATTGTGCTGGGGGAAATTGATAGATAGGTGAATATGGGTACCTCCGATAAAAGTTTGCTTTCGGAAAAAACGCTCGAACGTTTGGAAAAATTAATGACCGCTTTTCCAGATAAGAAATCAATAGTCTTGCCGGCGCTTCATCTTGTTTACGAACAATTCGGCTATCTCGATAAATTTGCTATCGCGGAAATATCTCAAAGATCTGGCGTAGCCCTTGTCTATTTCGAAGAAGGCGCGAACTTCTATACGATGTTTCCCACCAAACCAGTAGGGAAATATCTTATTCAGGTCTGCCATAATATTTCGTGTACCTTGATGGGCGCGGATCAACTCATTCAATATCTGGAAGATAAATTGGATATTAAAGTTGGCGAAACCAGCGCCGATGGATTATTCACTCTGGTTACTGTCGAATGTCTTGGTTCCTGCGGTACCGCTCCCGTGATGCAGATAAATGACACATATCACGAAAATCTGACAAAAGAAAAGGTCGACCGAATTCTAACAAAGCTAAGGCAACAGCAATGAATTTCGAACCGATTTTACTTAAACCTATTGCCAACGATGATCAGATAGACGTGTATGAAAAACGCGGCGGTTATGCTGCGCTGATCAAATCGTTCAAGGAATATTCGCCTGAACAAGTTACCGATATCGTTATCAATTCAGGACTGCGAGGACGCGGCGGCGCCGGATTCCCGACCGGTCGTAAATGGACTTTTATTCCTAAGGGAAATACTAAACCGATATACCTGTGCATTAATGCCGATGAATCCGAACCCGGTACTTTTAAAGACCGACAGTTGATGCAGGAACATCCACATCTACTCATTGAGGGCACCATAATCGCAGCTTACGCGATTAACTGCCATCGCGCTTTCATTTATATCCGCGGTGAATTTGCCGCCGAAGCCAGACTATTAGAAAAGGCAATCGCCGAAGCATCGGCTAAAGGCTATCTCGGCAAAAATATTTTGGGTTCAGGATTTGATTTGGAAATCACGATGTACCGAGGCGGTGGCGCTTATATCTGCGGCGAAGA
>CAZTNJ010000123.1:0-8059 GCA_964614835.1 uncultured Ignavibacteria bacterium
TTTTGGCGGTAAAGGCTTGTTCTGGTTTGTTATCAATCAACGTAGTGTTGGAAATATCGTGGGCGTACTTGATGGGGGATTATATCCACTCGACGCTACCCCGTTCACAATTCCGTGGATTGCTAATGTCACTTATCTTGGTTCCGGAATCATGGCTTCTCCGGCCAGCAACAGCAACGACAAAGGCGCTTTCCATTTCAGAGACAATGCCGGCGGCCACTATCGCAATGGCATCTTCATGGATGGCCAGAATATCGCTTTGAGACTAGAAGACCGTTATCCGATCGACGTACCGGACAGAATTGCCAGTGGCGATTGGTCGATGGAGCATACTTTCTGGTATAACTTCGGACTAACCGATCAGGCTTCGTTTAATACAGTTGACCAGATTTTCCCGGATAACTCCCCAGTACTAAACCCTGCCCAGTGGGATACGCCAGCCGGTTCACTTCGTGACCTGATGTTCGCCCCGTTGACGCCTCTTCCAACAGACGTTGCCCCGATTATCGGAACTACTCATGACACCCATTTCCAGGATCCGCAACTCAATGGTATCAGCAGAACCGCCGGTTCAATGTTGCTCGATCCGCGGCCAAATCCGGCCGGCCCGGCTGCTGTTTCTCCATTTAATCCTACCACTTGGGATGGCTGGTATACCCCCGCTACTTATTACGGTGCTTTTGATCCCAATTCTCCGCTCTGGACCCGGGGCTGGACCTGGGCTTGGGCCAAAGGATATACACCGAGATAATATTTGCCTACTCTCTCACTCCCTTCATCTTGCCGCCGGCTTCCCGCCGGCGGTTTTTTTCCTAATAATAGCTGGGGGAATTCAACGCTAATTATTAAGCAAAAGGGTTGTGATACTGAAATCCCTAAAATATCCCTTGCACTCAATTGGCAGTATTGGTATAATCCAATGGTTTGAACTGTTAGCTAAGGCTTCTTTTCGCTTAAGATTTTTGGAACTATGAACAAATCAATTGTCGGCGAACTGGTTGGTAAGCGAGGCATCGTTTATGCCCCGGTCAACCGCGCCGGAGTCTTGCTTATATTCTCGCGACTCCTGGATGAATTCGAGATGCTGGTCGAAGAGACCGCCGAAGACTGCCGCTATATTATCGCCCGCCGCCGTATCGATACCGGCCAACCCGGCTCCAGCCGCTGGGAACGGGTCAAAATCGCCCTGGCTTACGAAAGCCTGGAGATTCAGCAAGAGAATAAAAGCGATATTGAATCCGACGGAAGTGCCGATTTATTAATATGTTGGCAGCATAACTGGCCCGATTGCCCTTTGGAAACATTCGAGTTGCGGTCACTTTTCGCCACCGCCACTATTCCATCTGCCGAGCCCTCGAATCCGGCCGTTTCGCTCAACGAAATCGTTCCCGAGGATTCCGGGCAACTGCTTAAAGACAGGTCGTCTACCCAGAAAAGGTTCGAAAAGGCGGTTTCCGACCTGGATGAGAAAATTAAGAAATTGTACCCTGGAAGCAATTAAGGCTTGATTTTTTAAATAAAATGGTTAATTTACAAACAGCATTCTGCGATAATTTAAAAATGTCTTCGAAAAAAATAAGCAGTTTGCAAAAGATCAAAACCAATAGGGGAGAACCAAAAATGGCAAGGACTGTTATTTTTGGGCTATTATTACTAGCCCTTTCGGGGGGGGCGTGCTTTGCCCAGGATCCGTTACAACCGGATTCTATCATTTTCGGTAATCTGGATGGCAGCTTGTTTCTGGCATCGCTAAACGCCGAACTGGTTATTCCAGTGTGGGTAAAAACTGATGACAGTGCCGCATTTATTCATTGTCCTCTGGGTACGCACAACGAATACATAACCGCCCGCAATGGCGGCGTTCTTTTTGCCCCGCTTAATGCGTGGGATGACTGCTCTTTCCTTTCACCTAATTCCGATTTTCCTGTTGCAGGCGTAACCAGTCAATCGATTATTGGATGGTCGGATTTATTCGGGGGACCTAATCCTGTCCTGATGACTGACTATACCTGGATTAAGGTGGCCGAATTCAGGATGCACACGACCTCCGACCCGAGTGTCCTGGGTGATACCACCGAATTGATCCCCGGAGCCAACCCGCAAAATGGCACGTTGATTTTCTCGGACGCCACCGGAAGCTTCAACTGGGTGCCGGCAGCCAAATATGGCAAAATTTATTTTCCTCCCAATGATCCCCCGGTATTTACCAGCCCAGCTGGGGGTACATACGAAGCTAACCGCGGTTTTCAGGTATCCTATATCGTCGATTGCACCGATCCAAATAACGATCCATTGATTTTAACCGCCGATTTTGCCAATCCCGACTATACTTGGCAACAACTAATAAATGTCCCAGGTCATATTCGGTATAAATTCAGCTGGATAATTCCCAATAATGCCGACAGTCTCTATAATTTAAGGTTTACAGTAAACGATAGCCAGGGGGGTATTGTAAATCTTGATCTCGTTATTAGGGTATCGGATGTCGGTCTTGTTATCGGTTCGACAAGCGCTATCCCTGGCGCCAGTATTCAAATCCCGATATCGTTAAATAATTCGGGCTATACATCAAAAGTAGGCGCTTTTGAGATTTTAATCAGTTGGGATTCTCAGATAATGACCCTGTCGAGCGTTACCCGTACCGGCCGCTTGGGAAGCTGGGAATATTTCTATGTAAACATGAACGATGCCGGACCAGGCACGGCCCGCATTGTAGGTATCGCCGATATGGTAAATGGCCCAATCGCCCCGCCTCTGGCTCCCGGAACAGGCCCGATTCTCAATTTAAATTACGCGGTTTCCTCCAATGAAAGATGGATCGGAACTCGAACCCCGATTCAATTTTTGACTCAAGACTTAACCGATAACACCCTTGCCGATTCTTCCGGGTACGTGCTTGTTTATCCGGGACTAATCGATGGTGGCGTATCGATTCTTGGACCGGGCCAGGTTTTATTGGGAGATATCAATCTAAATGGTATAGCCTTTGAAACGGCTGATTTTGTCTTATTTGTCAACCATTTAATTAACCCGACCGCGTTCCCATTTACTTCAGTTCAGACCCAGGCAACCGATATTAATACAGATGGCTTAACGTTGACGGTGGCCGATTTGGTATATTTGTTGAATATCATTAACGGCAATATACTTCCGCCACTTAAACCGGAGACTAACCCATCATCGATGGAAATTATGGTTGCTGAGAATAACGGAAGCATTGAAGTTAGCTCCGAGGCTAACATCGAACTGGCGGCTGTCATGATGAAAATAAATCATGCTGGCCTGACCCTGGCGCAACCTCAAGCGCTCTGCGGGCTGCAGACCGCCTATTACGATAATGGCCAGACAATGACAATCCTGATGTATGACCCGAGTTGTCAGGGATTGGCGGGTGGTCAGAACCAGTTATTCAGCGCGGCGATAACTGCTGGTTATTCCGGTGTCGGTTCGATTACCGTGGGTGAAATTCAGGCTGCTGATCCCCAAGGCCGCTCCGTAAACGGCGAGGTGCGGATGCCGCAAGCGTATGAGTTGATTGGTAATTATCCCAACCCATTCAACTCATCCACGAAAATCAGCTTTGCCATCGCCAACAAGGCTTATGTTGATTTGGATATTTTCGATGTCACCGGGCGGATTGTCCGGCGCCTTGCCCAAACCGAGTTCCCAGCGGGCAAACACGAACTAATCTGGAATGGACAGGACGATTTTGGCCAAAATGTGGCATCAGGAATTTATTTCTACAGAATAAAAGTCGATAATTTTACTGAGGTTAATAAGACAACTTTAATTAAGTAGGGTGAAATATGAGAAAAGGGCTGCTTCCTGCCTTGATATTGGTGGCGGCCCTGGTGATGGCTGAGGGGGCAATCGGCCAGGACCCGGGAGCGATAGACTCGTTAGTTTTTGGTAATCCTGATGGGACGCCAATTCTGGTTAATCTTGATGTTGACGTTTCGGTGCCAATCTGGATTAAATGCGATGAAAATATTGCGTTTGTAAATCTATCATTGGCTACTCAAAATGAATACGTTTCATCCCGATTAGGTGGTGTTCCTATCGGACCGTTAACGGGCTGGGATCTGCAATTCCAATCACCGGCCAATAACTGGCCATCTCCCGGACTGACCACGCAGACTTTCCTCGGTATCGCCGATTTTGTCCTACCGGTTCCAAACTATATTAATACTAACGGGCAATGGGTACTTATAGGCGCGTTTAAAATTCATACTACTACAAACCCGAGCGCTATTGGACACGATAGTTATTTGTATCCCGGCGAAGACCCGACGCAGGGGTTGACCGTTATTTTTGATGAGTTCTGGAATCCGATTGTGCCGCGGATGCGCTTTTCTATTTTGCGTTTCCAGAGCACGACTAATCCGCCTCAGATTATTTCGCCTGAAGACAATGCTGGATATACAATTAACGGCCCATTTCCATTCTCGATTCCGTTTACGGCAACCGATCCTGATTCAGATTATATTTCAATGAGTGTCGATTTTCCGTATCCGTTTACGCTTACGCAAGTTCAATCGGTTCCTGGCTATGCTAACTACAATTTCTCGTGGACGCCGGCGCTTAACCAACGCGCCCGGTTCTGGGCGAATTTTATAGCCACCGATGCGGATCACGCCACGGATGTGAACACCGTTAACATAAATATCCAGCCGATTTCATTAAATATTTCAATCGATTCCACTTTCCCTGGATATCCGGTTGCTCTTGATATCAGCCTGAATCAAGTTGGTTTTAATGCCGCGATTGGAGGATTTAATATCCTGATGGCATTCGATCAGTTATCGCTATCGGTCGATACAGTTATATTCCTCGATAGTGTCGCCAGATGGGAATACAAGATGTTCACAAGAAATTCAGCCGGACCGGGGACGCTTCGGTTGATGGGATTGGCTAATATATATTATCATAATTCCCCTTTAATACGCGAAGGAAACCACAAAATCGCCAGAATTAAATTTAATACTGCCAATAACCCCGGATTAATTGGGATGTTTCTCGCAATGGCTCTTCCCGATACAAGCCTGGCTGTGAATGTTCTTTCTGACTCTTCCGGGTATCTGGTATTTCATCCGGAGATACATGGAGGCGGTATAAAGTTCATGGCCCCGCAAAGATATCTTCTTGGGGATATCAACTTGAATGGCGCTCCATATGAAATAGGCGATGCTGTTGTTTTATCGGCATACCTGGTTGACCCAATCCAATATCCACTTAATCCGGTTCAAATGGCCGCCTCCGATTGTAACCAGGATGGCTTACCGGCAACCGTAGCGGATTTAATTTACCTACTGGCGATTATTAATGGCAGTATTCCAGGTCCAAGAGCTTTACCCAATCCTGGGATGGCTCAGATTGATATAGAGCATATTGCCGATATGGCGCGGTTAATTTGCAAATCCGAATCCCCGATTGGCGGCGCCCTGATCAGGCTGGAACACGGCAACATTCAAATAGATCAAATTACGGCTCCGTCTGGTTTTACTCTAAAACACAGCGACCGTGAAGGAATCATTACGATTTTGATCTATAGCGATAATGGCCAAACAAATCTAACCGGACAAGCCATAGACATTAAAATTGCCTCCGGCAATTCAGGAAAACTTCGGATTCAATCCCAAGAAATCTCGGATAACTACGGTCGGATAATGAAATAAAAATTAAACAGGGATTTTCATTTCAAAGCCCGTTGATGCCAACGGGCTTTTTTATTGGCGAAAAAACCAATACTGTTTTTTAGAAGATCGCATCCGTATCGAAGTAAATTATACCAGGGAAATTCCCATGATAAAAAATGCCCGTTAATCTCATGATTAACGGGTGAAAATTTACGTTTTGATCACTTGTTTTCGGTTGGCGCCAGTGTTTCCGATATTCTTTTCGGATTAAAAAGATCAAAAGATAAGACAGTGGAACCCAAACCAAACATCAACGTAAGCAAAACAACCAATACTCCAAGTATCGGAATCAAGCTTAATGTGGCAAGAATTATGATTCCTATTAACAGGCATAATATACTTGGCTCTTGTTTTTTTATGCCGGTCAATTTACATATCAGGGATCCGATATATAACGCGGTATAAACTGCCCCGATAAACAGGGCGATGCCGCCTCCAAACAATATCAAGACCGCCACGGGGATTCCTATAAGAGTCACGATTGCCAGACCGATCGCTAGAGGGAATATTAGCATTATTACGAACCCTAAGCCCAGCGACACCCATGGCCTTTCTCTCATTATAGCCACACATTTAGTTGCTTTATTTTTCGTTAATCCTAACACAATCAGGCCACAGGCGATTAAACTAAGATATAGGAGTGGAATAATTACCACATTGCCTATAAGCAAACATAGGAGAAATATTATGATGCTCGATATTGTATTGATAATCATGAAACCCATTATCATTGATGTAATCGAACGAAAAGCATGATACTTTTCCGATTTTGTTTCTTTATCGAGCTTTACCCATTTGGTTTCACCCTGAACTATGGTGCCGGCCGGAATTTTGGCTTCATTCGGACTTTTATATGTTAGACTGCCATTGATTATGGTATTGGGCGATACCTCAAGCTCCAGGGCGCTGATTGTAAGATCGCCAGCGACAATACCAGATATCTTGACGCGCTCGCCATCAACCCTCATCCTACCGGCGACTTTTCCTTCAAAAGTAATCTGGCCGCCAAAAAGCGACGCGTCGCGAGCGATTTCCGTGGATGGGCCAATATTGATCGATTGGGCGAATGCGATTAAATTTCGACCGATATTTGAATTTATCTCCACCGATTGCGCGAACGCCCTGACCGAACCAGCTACCGGACCTATGATATTTATATGTCGAGCCGCCCAATTAATGCTCCCCTGGCTTTGTCCTGAATATACAAAATCCTGGCAGGCTCCTATCAAATCGCCGGTAATTTGAGATTCGAATCGAACGCTATTACCCGCAAGATATAGGTCATCATCGAATACGGTATCAGCCGAAAAGCTTTTATTCTGCGCTTTAACAAAAATCGATGCCGTTGCAACGGAATATAGGCACAACGACAGGATCAACACTAAGTTAAGTATCTTTTTCATATTCGCTCCTTCAGTTTACTTTACGGCTCATTAATTTATAATGTTACAGAAAATTATGTTTTGTAAAGAGAAAACTTGCGGAGACGTGGCGATTGCGGTATATTTAAAACATGAATGAAGCTCGATTTTTCGAAACCTATCCTTGGCGTAAAATCGTGCCCCGATGGGTTTTCGGCCTGATTGAAATAGGACTTTCGGTTTATTTCGTTATTAGATCGAACGAAAACCTCGGATTATTTTATGCTGCCTGGTGGGCGGTCTCGCTGTTTGTTCTTCTACCCTTAATCCGATGTATCCATTGCCACTATTATGGCAAAAGGTGTAACACAGCCTGGGGGCTAATCGCGGGGTTCGCTTTCAGTAAAGGCGAAACGAGATATTTCCAATCAGGCTATGGCTTAACTTTTCTTCTCTGGCCACTTCGACTTTTACCATTCATGTTCGGCCTCAAAGATTTGCTGGGGGCCACGATTGAATGGGAATTTGCTTTTAATCCTAACGGGCTATTTGGTATTTATGTTTTGATAATTATTATCCATCGTTTGTATTATCTTAAATCTAATTGTCCATCATGTTATCAGAAAGCCACTTGCCCGGTTTACAACCCGCGCGCAATGGTCGGGCAAGTTGAATCTGCCCCTGAATCTATAGTTGATAATCGATAAATCTTCCGCCTCTTTATTCTTATAACCCTAATCGCGTAAGGCCAATCTTATACACGTTTTATCGAAATCTAGAACATCCGCGATAATGTGGCCGCTACAATTTTGCCCCGTCAAGGAATTGAGGGGTGATTTGTCAAGTATGTTCATTTATGTAATGTTTATTCATTAAGCGGCTTATTTTTCAATCGCTTAAGCCGATATAAATGATTGGTGAACTGCCTTTGAGGCCAGAAAGAAAACTATGGACAAATTTGAGACGACATTTAAAATCGAACCTCAAGATATCGCTAAAGAA